>JBDHYT010000026.1:0-13721 GCA_039811485.1 Marinilabiliaceae bacterium
TAGGTTACGAGTGGAACCTTATGATTCTCAACCACAAATACTTTTAATCCGTTTTTAAGGGTGAAGGACTTAGGTGTGCCGATATGGATTTTGGGAGCCTCGGCTGCCTCCGGAGCTTTCGTGCGGTCGAGCTGTGCCAGCATTGGCATTACGCTTAGTGCCGAAACTATTATGGATGATATTATTTTTTTCATTTTCAGTTTTATTTTCTAAAGCTGCGCTTAAATTTGTAATCGGTTAACTTTCAATTACTTCTTGGGTAGGTAGTATAGTACTACCCTGTTGTTGGCCACCAGATATTTCTTTGCCACTCTCATTATATCCTCGCGGGTTACTGCCAGATAGTTGTCCAGTTCGGTGTTAATCTTTTCAGTATCTTTGAAGTAGGTGTAGTTGGTAGCAAGACTCTCGGCACGTGAAGCTAATTTTCGGTTGGCATGTACCAGGTTATTTTCAATCTGATTCTTTAGCTTGTTGAACTCTTTTTCTGAAATAAGTTCATTTTTAACCTTCTCTATTTCATTATTCATGCCCTGCTCCAGAACAGACGGGTCGATACCCATATTGGTTAATCCTATGGTTAGAATCAAACTCGGATCTTCAAAAGGCATAGGCGAAGAACCTACTACCATGGCAGTCTGCTGTTTATCAACAAGTTCCTTGTGGAAACGCGAACTTGCTCCGTCAGCCAGAAGTGTAGCTAACATATCGAGTGCATAGTAGTCTTTGCTGTCGAGCTTTGGAGCGCGATATGCCTGTACTACCATCGGTATCTGTATGTTGTCGAATATTGTATCGCGCACCTCGCCTTTTAGCGGCGGCTCAACGATGCTTGGACGATATATGTCGTGCTTTCCGCGTGGTATCTCGGCAAAATATTTTTCCACAAGTTTCTTGGTCCTATCTAACTCTATATCACCGGCAATAACCAGAGTGGCATTGTTGGGGACATAAAAATGCTCATAGAAGCTCTGAAACTCCTCGTCCTTTGCAGCCTTGATATGCTCTGGTGAACCAATTACAGTCCATCTGTAGGGATGCTCCTGGTATGCGCGTTTCATAACCTGCTCCAGGAGTGAGCCGTAAGGACGATTATCATAACTCTGCTTTTTCTCCTCTATAACCACACCTTTTTGGGTTCTGATGCCGATACTGTCAACCCTGGCATGAAGCAAACGCTCCGATTCGAGCCATAGGCCTAACTCAAGCTGGTTCGATGGAAGTATTTCGTAATAATAGGTTCTGTCGTTGGATGTGTTGGCATTTAGTGTTCCTCCGGCATTCTCTACATATTTTGAGTATGCTCCACGTTCTATGTTTTTGGTGCCTTCAAACATTAGATGCTCAAAAAAGTGGGCAAAACCTGTTCTTTCAGGCTGTTCGTTTTTCGAACCTACGTGGTACATTATTGATACAGAGACAATTGGTGTTGATTTGTCCTGATGAAGAATAACGTGTAGTCCGTTGGGCATGTCGTACTCGGTAAACTCAATTTTGTTGCTTTGAGTCATTACAGATTGTAACGAAAAAAGAGTACCCAATAATAAAATGAATGATCTCTTCATAAAAGTTTGAAAATTGTAAGTAAATAATTTCTGGAGTTACAAATATTGAGCCTAAAGATTCAATTGGTTGTTAGTAAGGCTAATACACTGTTTGGATGTTGCTGCCATGTGTTCGTTTCCGTACATGTACTGTACGGATTTGAGCAGTTTTGAGCACATTATTCTTTGGGGTTTTGCAACAATCTCCACATTATCAAAATAAATATCCTTAACATGAATCTAATTTTTGTACTACGCCAATTTATTGATATTTTTGTCAGTCAACAGATATTCAACATAAATCGGAATGATTAATAATAAAAAGAGTCGCCGGAATCTTGCATACCATGCTGTTTCTATTGCAGTTGCATTGGTGTTGGCCTTTGGCTGTAGTGTCGATGATGCCTGCCTTTCGTATCAGCATAATGTTCAGACGGGCTTTTACTCATCCAAGTCGGTGAAGCAAAACGATACCACCCTTACCGATGTATTGATATGGGGTTTGGGGCGGGAGGATTCGGCTCTGTATCGTGTTGCATCGGCAGGGAAGCTGTTTCTGAATCTCAATCTCAACAAAGGCGAAACCGGCTATGTGATACGGACCCGCACGCTTCAGGATACTGTTTTATTCTGGTACTCGAAGGAGCCGGTAACAATATCGGGCAGTTGTGGAATTACCTTCGATGTGCATATCGATTCAATGGCTCATACCAATACGTTTATAGATTCGGTAAGCATTATTTATCCAAATCTGCGTTACAAAGAAAACTTCGAAAATGTCAAGATATTTATATATTAGTCTGTTATTGTTGCTTCTGACGCCAAGGATTGATGCTCAGGTATCAAAGCCAGTGCGACAGGCTGTTGCCTTTGGTGTCGATCTCTCACCGCTTGTTGTCAGATTGTTTGATCACGACCGGACAGGCTTTGCCTTCACTGGACGATACACCATCAATAAAAAATGGTTTGTGGCAGGAGAAGCGGGTTTCGAAAATGTGTCGTTCGATAAGCGGGAGTTCGACTATAAGTCCAATGGATCTTATCTTCGCGCCGGTTTCGATTACAACCTCTTTAAAGTTGACGAGGTTGAAAACAACGATAATATATTGGTGGGTCTGCGATATGGTTTTGCCTGGCAGGAGCACACCAACAGCCGCTTCACCATTGTGGATGGTTACTGGGGCGACTACTCGTCATCGGCCGGCACGTCGCAGGTTAGTTCCCACTGGATTGAAATTGTTGCAGGACTGCGCAGCGAGATTTTCAGGAATCTCTACATGGGCTGGAGTATCAGACTTAGGCAACTTGTTCTATCCGATTACCCCGGTGTGTTAGCACCCTATTCGATGCCAGGTTTTGGCAAGTATGACAATAAAACAAATCTCGGGTTCACCTATACCATAGAGTATCAGATACCTACTGTGAAAAGAAAAAATACCGGTTTATGAAAACTGTTTCTGTTTTTTGCGGTTCCAGTCAAAAAGTGCCTCGTGCCTTTTTTGATGATGCCACAATGCTGGCACGCCATTTGGTCGAAAATGGTTATGCCATACGCTATGGTGGCGGTAGTATGGGGCTTATGGGTGCCCTTGCTGACGAGACTATCCGCATGGGAGGAAAAATAAATGGTGTGATACCCCATTTCATGGCCGAAGTAGAGTGGGAACATAAAGGCGTGGCCGATATGACCTACGTGGATACGATGGCCGAACGTAAACAGTTGCTGGTGAGAGAGGTGGCTGCTGTTGTTGCTCTTCCGGGAGGAACGGGTACCATGGAGGAGCTTTTTGAAGTGCTATCCAATAAAAAGTTAGGACTCTTTGCCGAACCTGTTATCCTTATCAATACCAACGGGTTTTACAATCCGCTGATACAGATGATGCAGGCGATGGCCGACAATAACTTCTTCCGCCAGGAGCACCTCAGTATGTTAACCGTTGTGCAGTCGCCCGCCGAAGTTGTCTCTGCCATCAACGGCGCGTCATCGTGGCAAACAGCAGAGGCAATGAAAATTGCTGCATATAGATAAGTAGTTGTGATTCAAAGTTTCAAATAAAGGTATAATGCAACAACAAAGCGAAAACCCGATAGTGCCTATTGTGCCTGCAACAAGTAATGCTGTGGTGTTGACTGCCGACACATTACATCAGGTGGTTGTTGCTGATAGTGTGAGTATCAGATGGTTGCGAGGTGGATATGAAGATGGTTATCAGGTTTCCAATTCATTCCGACGACTCAACAGTGATGCCGATTCAATAAATATCTATACATCCACCGATGCTTTGGCCGATTCGTTGGTAAGGTCGCTTCGCAATAAGGTGCGGACTGAAGCTGTACCACCGGCTAAGGATGCCAGGCTTCGCTACGAGCCTGTGATGACTCAGCAAAAAGATTGGATATTAATCGTATTGTTGATTGGTGTTGTTCTTTTTGGTTTTATCAGGCAGACAACACCCAAGTTTTTTGGCGAATTGTTGCAGGCGTTGCTTTCTGACATTCGGTGGAATAAGATAGTTCAGGCAGTTAAGCAGCAATACAGCAAGTCGTCGCGATTACTGTTTCTTACCTACCAGCTTATTACACCCCTTCTGATATATGAGTTTTTTGTGTCACAGGGTGTGGCAGTGGCCGGTCAGCAGGGCGTAATCCTCTATCTTATGATACTTGTAGCACTTATTTTGCTTTTCTCGCTTCGCTACTCCACCTATCTGCTACTTGGTTTTGTATTCGACACAGGCCAGCAGAGCCGTCATTTTATGCAGGCATCGATCATTTTCACCAATATTACCGGTGTTCTTTTGATTCCTGTTGCTTTGGTGGTGCCGTTTGTTAATCCTGCATGGCAACTGATTCTTCTAAAGTTCGGAGCATCAGTGTTTTTGGTTCTTTACGGATGGATGCTGTTCCGGGGAGTGAAAATTATTTTAGACGGTTTCCTTTCGATATTTTATATGTTTTTGTATCTTTGCGCGCTGGAAATTATACCTGTAATATGGCTTTATAAGCTCTTTGCAGGGTGAGGAGGTTAATTTGTGGAAGTATTCATCGATTTAAAAACGAGCGTTTTGAAGATTAAAAAAATATTGGTTTCCCAACCACAGCCAACGGAGGTCAAATCACCCTATTTTGATTTGGCAGAGGCTAACAATGTTAAAATAGATTTCAGGCCGTTCATACAGGTTGAGGGTGTTACAGCAAAGGATTTCAGAAAGCAGAAGATCAATATATTGGATCATACTGCGGTGATTTTTACCAGTAGAACCGCCATCGACCATTATTTTAAACTGTGTGAAGAGCTTAGGGTAGTTATTCCAGATACTATGAAGTATTTTTGTATTTCAGAGGCTACTGCCTATTATCTTCAGAAATACATAGTCTATCGTAAGCGCAAAATTTTCCACTCTACGGGAAAATTTCCCGATTTGGTGGAGGTGTTGAAGAAACATAAGGATGAGAACTTCCTTGTGCCTCTCTCCGATATTCATAAACAGGAGATTCCTACACTGCTTACAAAGGGTAAGTTTAAATTCACTAAGGCAATACTCTACAATACTGTGAGTAGCGACCTTAGCGACCTCCACACTGCCGAGTATGATATCCTGGTGTTCTTTAGTCCTTCGGGAATCACATCGCTGCTTCAGAATTTTCCTGATTTTGAACAAAAAGATACCATAATAGCGTCATTTGGTCCTGCAACTGCTAAGGCTGTAAAAGATGCCGGTCTTCGTCTCGATATACAGGCACCTATGCCACAGGCTCCATCGATGACCATGGCCTTGGAACAATTTATTAAGAAACACAACAAAACAAAATAATCCTTTGATTTAGTGGGATATATAGCTGCTGCATCGTTTATGGTGCGGCAGTTTTTGTATGGCGGGCATGGTATTTAGCTTTCAGGATGAGAGTTCCTGTATGGCCAAGTGATTACGAAGCGTTTGTAAAAAGAAGAGTCTGGCAATGTTCAGGCTCTTTTTTTTTAACTGCAAAAATTGGGTAAATAATTGTTTTGTCGATTATTAGTCATAAATTTGGTTGTCTGATTCCTATCTGAAAAATCAATAAGCTGTTCGTATGAAATGGTTATATCTCCTTGTCTGCATAGAAGGGATTGTATTACCTTCATTGGCACAATACGATAGTAATTTAGTGTTTGGCCTAAAAGCCGGGATTAGCCAATCGTCAATTTCACAATTATCACCAATTTTTGTCAGCGAAGATTATTATACTGGTTATTCATTTAACGAAGAGAAACAATTAAAACCCGCCGTCCTACTGTTTGTCAACTACCGTATTAATCCTTCACGCATTGCTCTCGAAGGTCATCTTGGCTATTTTCAACAAGCTGCACAATTAGTCTATTCCGATATTAAAGATTTTAGCTACACTACCCGGTTTCAATATCATTACCTGGGTGTTGGTGGATATGTAAAAACACTTATCGTCCGTGGATTCAACCTTGGTGTTGGGATGCGGATGGGAATCAATCTCACGCCCGACAATATTTCATATACATCTAATTCTACAAAAATAAGCTGGCCGGGCAATAATGCGCCACCATCCGACAGTGAGACTCAGGAAGAGTTGCGAAGCGTTATTAAAGGGATGAATACAACCGGTTTCGGGCTTATTGCCTCTTACGAATTCTCTAATGGATTAAGTTTGGATCTCAGCTATCATATAGGGTTGAACGATATGATAGAGACCTTGGTGAACAGGCATGGTTTTATAGATTCCAACAACAGAGCCTCTTCATTGCAATTGACAATAGGTTATGCAATTACCGTAGATGGATCGAAAAATGATAAACGTAGTGGAAAGTGAAAACAGCAAGACTTCAAATACGACGCATATTAATTGGGATTGTAAGTTTTCTTCTGATAAGTTTTGGTGCTATTACTGCCCAATATCATGAAAACCTGATGTTTGGTGTGAGATTGGGAGTTGATAACAGTCATGTAACCAATATCACCAATATGTTGGTAAACGAAGAAAATAAACCAATGTATAGTTTAAGCGACAAGGCGGGTTATACCCCTGCTGCAAATGTGTTTACCCATTATCGGTTTAAAGATTCCCAAGTCGCAGTTGAAGGTTCGTTGACATATAATCAGATTGGTGCTAAAATATACAAATGTTCGTTTTTTACGTCGGATGTTGAGCAGTATAATATTAAATATCAATATGTTGGTGTGGGGTTGTACACCAAGGTTTACCTGTATCGGGGATTGATGATGGGAGTGGGGATCGGTTATGACGTTTGCCTAAATAGCTCCTCTGGAATATCATACCAATCATCAATGGGCTCAAAGGCTCAAAACCTGCAAAGTGAAGAGCATATTCGGCAGGCACTGAAAGGCAGGGCAAACCTGACGGTGGGTGCTGTGTTGGGGTATGAATTTAAGTTTGGGATGAGTATGCAGTTGTCCTATCTATATGGGCTTGCCGATTTGGTTGAAACTGGCGTGAACCCATACAAATTTACTGAGAGCAGCAACAACTCCAGAACATTGCAGCTGACGGTAGGATGGGCAATCAGTACTCATGGATTTTACTTGTGATTAACTAATGTAAATGGTAAATTATGAGGTGGGTGGTGTGTTTTGTTGGTTTGTTTGCCTGGGTGGTAGTATTCCCTCAAAGTCCCGGTGGCGTTTCAGAATATTTAACTTGGGTAAAACCCGGCACAGTGTTGAAAAATGAATACACTGTTATTAATCATAACTCAGTGGGGATGTTGGATGAAACTCATAAAACAGTTTTATTGTCCGGCGATAAATCATTGTTGTCTGATATCACTTTCTTCTGTGTCTCTAAGTCAGATACTGTAACAGAGCGTGCTTTGTGGACAATTGGTACCGGGCATGGTGCCAATGTGGTGTTGACAAATAGGCGGATGGCGGGTTTAAAAGATTATAAGTACATTAATTTTGAAAATAAACTATCTGACACTCCGCAAATATTAACCTATTGCAGAAAACTATCATTGACCGATACCGTAAACGCCGAATCACTTGTTCAAATAGGCACTTTTGCCAATTCTAAAATTCCTGCAGGTGATTTTAAAGGTGTTTTACCTGAGTATGTGCTGTATAATCGTGTGCTTACGTTTCAGGAACGTATCCGTGTAGAGAGTTATCTGGCAATAAAATATGGTGTGTCATTGAATCAAGCCTACCCTACATCTTATTTAAGTTCGGCAGGGAAGGTGATTTGGGATGCCGGAATGTTTGGTGCTTTCTCGGGTTCCATAGCCGGTATAGGTCGCGATGATACATCGGGTTTGCTACAGCCAAAATCGGGAAGTAGCAATACTCCCCAAATGCTCGAAATAGAAGTTGCAGGGTTAGCCGATCAGGAGTTTTTAATCTGGGGAGATAATCAGGGTGCGCTTACTTTTTTGCGGAAGCGAGGTGAAATAACAAAATTACAACGAGGCTGGATGGCTGTAGCATCGGGAGCCATAAGTGAAAAAAATAGTACTCTGAGCTTTTCTACTTCCTGGCTGCAAGAGATGTATCCTCTTGCCGACGGTGAAATATATTGGCTGGCTATCGACGATAGCGGTAAGGGAACATATAATGTCGGGCAATCGAGATTTATCGCATCAGATTCCAGGTCGCTCACCAACTTGCGGTTCGGTAATATTAAGTGGGATATGGACGGCAACGGATACGATTATTTTACGTTGGTGGCAGCACCGGAGTTGTTTGCCAATATCCAGACAGAACTGCCCAATTGTAAAAATAAGCGGCTTGGTTCAGTAGCCGTTGAACTTGTGGGAGGTGTTGGACCGTTTCAGGTGCAACTGCTAAATAATGGAGCTATGGTTGCCTCATATAAGGGCGAACAGCGTCTTAGCTCATTTGGTGGTTTGGTTCAGGGAAGCTACCGGTTGCTGATAAAAGATGGACAAAACAGAACTTTTAAGCAGGAGTTTTTATTGGCCAACTCCGACATGGAATCGATAGCCGACTTCGACCCTGTTATTTTGAAAAACGGCTCATCGGTTGTGCTTGATGGCGCAGTGGGGCTGGAGTCGGCATCCGGTTATTTTTTCAATTGGCATACCCCACGTGGTGAATCATTTAGCGGGCAGTATTTAACTGTTGGCGACGCAGGAGTTTATTTGCTTAAAGTTACCAATAACGAAGGATGCAGCACACTGCGCGAAGCTGATGTAAGCATACTTCCCGATAAGTTTTTAAAATATGTGGAGATATCGCCCAACCCTACGATTCAAAAAAATGCCACATTAAAGGTGCAGTTGCAGGTGTTGAATCCTGTTGTGGTCTCCATAACTTCATCATCGGGGCAGATGATAAGCAGAGAGCGATTTTCGGGAAGCAACTATTATTCAATTAAATGCCGCTTTCCAGAGAATGGAATCTGGTTTGTGACAGTTGAAAGTAACGGAGAGATGAGAACGTTGAAGGTGTTGGCCGATTCTGATTGATAATTAACACTATTCGTAGTGGCGACAAAAAGAATCAACGGCGGTAAATTTAAAAACGATATATGACAAGTCTTTGTGTTTCAGGGTGTGATAAGGAATTTTTATTGTTGTCAATTGCGTGGTTAGATAGCTTTTCATCGACATAATGCGTTTCACATTAATATGTTGTGATAATGGAAACAAAAGCGGCACTATCTTTTATTTTTGTTATAGTTGTTCTGGCTGGTTGTCAGCCGAACCCAAGCTGTTCAAATGAAAGGCCTCCTCAGATAGAGGTATTGGAGTCATCACAGCATGCAGATGATTCAACCCGATATGAGCCGGATGCCCACACCACTATGCGCAATAGAGAGGTTTCGGCTGCAAAAATAAAGTCTGTCACCGGTAAGACAGTCAATAAGCCTGTTAGTAAGCTGTTTGCACCCTACAAAGATGATACATTGCAAGTGTTGCGTGCCAGACTTTGTGTGCCAATGGGCAGTTTGGAACGCATGAAAACCCTCTCTGTAACAGCACTTAAACCCAGCGAGTTGCCGGCATTGCCTGCCGGGATGGTGAATGTGACCGATAGTGCGGCGGGGTTCAGGTTTTTGCCACACGGTGAGCACTTCAAGAATTTGGCTGCCAAAGTTATCATTCCTTTTGATACGGCATTGATACCCAAAGGATACACAGCCAGAGATATCCATACATATTATTACGATGAGGTGCGCAGGCAGTGGACCGCTTTAGCCACCGACACTATCTGTGCCGGCGATGGTTTGGCGTTAGCCTATACAACCCACTTTACCGATATGATCAACGGTATCATAAAGGTTCCTGAATCGCCCGAAACACAAGGGTATGCTCCTAATGCTATTTCAGGTATAAAAGCTGCTAATCCAGCTACGGGCATTATGGCTATGTCGCCTCCCGCAGCAACGCAAAGTGGTGCAGTAAGCATGAGCTATCCCTTTAATTTACCGGCAGGGCGTAAAGGTATTCAACCTGTGCTCGGCCTTCAATATAGCAGTGAAGGCCAATCGGGTTGGGTTGGTTACGGCTGGTCACTCTCCCTTCCCACCATTGATATAGAGACCCGCTGGGGTGTGCCTCTGTTTGATGAAGCTGTTGAGACGGAGAGTTATTTGGTTATGGGTGAGCAGTTGACCGCTCAGCCGCACCGTGAGCCCAACTTGTCCCGTTCTGCCGGAAAACGGTTTTATCCCCGTGTGGAGGGTGGTTTTTCCAAAATCATAAGGCATGGCGACAGTCCTAAAAACTATTGGTGGGAGGTGACCGATAAAAGCGGTACTACAAATGTTTTTGGTGGAAAGGATGGTGGCGTGGATGAAAATGCTGTGTTGCGTAACATAAACAACGATATAGTACAGTGGGCACTGGCCGAAACACGTAACGTATATGGCGACTTCGTCCGTTACACATATACCATGACTGACGGCATGCTCTATCCGGTCCAGATTAACTACACCGGGAGGGGCGACGACTTGGGTTTGTATCGTGTGGAACTAATCAGATATCCCCAAGCCGGTGTTACACGTAAAGATAAAACATCTAATGGGCGGCTGGGCTTTATCCAACTGAATAACCAGCAGTTGGATGAGGTGAGGGTCTATTATCGTCAGGAGTTACTGCGCAGTTATCGCTTAGACTATAAGGAAGGAGCATTTGGCAAAACATTGTTATCCGGCGTAACCGAAAAAGACGGCGAAGGCAATGATTTTAATAGCCATACTTTTGATTATTATAATGACGTGGAGAATGGATTGTATGGTGAGAGGCAAAGATGGAAGGCGGATAAAGAATTGATTAATCCTTTTTTTGAAGGTATGGAAGGGTTTGACAGCAATCTTTCAATGCTGGGAGGTTCTTATTCAACGGGTAATAATTTTGGCGGTGGCGTTTCGGTGGGAGTAGGTTGGGGACCGGCAACTGCTTCGGGTGGAATTATATTTGAGTTCTCGAACAATAAAAGCGAAGGGAAAATTGCATTAATCGATATTAACGGTGATGGGCTGCCCGATAAAGTTTTTGCGGTGGGCTCTCATATCTATTATTGTCCGAATATATCGAACACCAATGAGGGTGCAACTAAGTTTGGCAAGGCTGTATTAGTTCATGGCATAAGCTTGTTTTCCTATACCGAGTCGCATTCGTCATCGCGCAATATCAATACAGGCATAGGCGTAAATATGGCTGCGAAAAAAGAGTTCGGAATAGGAGCTGGAGCCAGCTTCGATAAAGGCAAATCGACGGATAAAGTGAAGGTGTATTTTTCTGATTTCAACGGTGATGGATTGATTGATGTTGCCAATAAAGGAACTGTTTACTTCAATTATATCGGTTCTGATGGTCATCCGCATTTTGTGCCGTCAAGCACACTGACTCCCAATCCTATTGCAGGAGGTGATTTGTCGTTGATTGATACAGATTTCACTCCTGATTATGATGCAGAACGCGATAGTTTAAGTAGGGAGTTCCCTTTGCAAGATGTGGTAAGGGTTTGGAGAGCTCCTTATGACGGTAGAGTCGTTGTGTCGGGTAAAGTAGAGTTAACGGCAGATGCAATAGAGTGGGATGATTATGATGGTTCGCCCGACGGGGTGACAGCCTCATTGCAGCATGAATCAAAGGTGCTGTGGAAAGATTCAATTGTTGCCTTAGGCATGGCTTTAAATCCTCAACTGCCGGTGTTTGCGGTCAAAAAAGGGGAGCGTCTGCTGTTCCGCCTGCAATCACGCTACAGTGGAGCCCTGGATGAGGTAAAATGGAATCCGTCGATTCAGTACGATACCATATATGCAGATGTCGATTTATGGGATGAACATAACCATAACAGATATTTATATAAATCTGACGACGATTTTGTTTTTGGCGGTGCTCCTTTGCTGGTGTTGCCACTGAGTGGAACTGTTAAAGTTGAAATGACTTATTCTAAACAAGTTACGACTGATGATGTTGCTCTGGTTGTAACCAGGACGAGTGCGTTGGCTAAAGATTCTTTAGAGCTATATCGTAAAATATTGTCATCGAGCGATGTGGAGGATAATGAATCAGAATCACTTACGTTTGGTGTGGCTGCCAACGATACGGTTCAGTTGCGTTTCAGTATCGAATCGAGAGTTCAAACTAACTGGGAGGCCATAAAATGGAAACCGGTGGCTTACTATGTAGGCAACGAGGCAAAAAAATATTATGCAGCACCAGAAATGGGGATGTACAATAAAATTGTGACTGCAGCAAAAGCATTTTCATTAAAGACTGATAGTGTGGTAGCTAATGATGTTGACACAACTTATCTGGCTTCAATATTGGCTGTTCCCTACTTAACCATAGATCCGCAAGAGGCTGAAGCTGCATTAAGCAATGTATCTCTCGCGCTTAAAGATAGTAGTGGTGTTGCGCATTTCTCAACTCATAATGTGATTAATAATCAGATTGTTGGTGATACTTTATTGTTGGATTCCCGGCTTGAGGGGCGTGAGTTATTCGCATCATTTTATGCCTCAGTCGAATTAAAGCAGGCCGTGGCGGCAGGTATAAATATTTACCGTCAAAAAACCGTCACAGTTGTCGATTCTATTGCCGACCCCGATAACTCATTGCAGAAAATTGCCATAGAGAGAGTTGATACGGTAATGGTTCACTGCCAGAGTATTCCGGCATCGGTTCATAGTGTCTATAATACAATGGAATTAGGTGCATTATTCCGGGGATGGGGGCAGTGCGGATGGCAGGCGGATGCCGGTTCGCCTGTTGATGTGAGCCGGTTGAAATATGATAAGGATAAGTATAGTAAGTTGAATGAGGGTAATGCTGGTAATAGTGAGCAGATAGAGAGTTTGTTAGGCGACGGTGAACCCATGGTTACGTTGATGTTTCATGCCGAAAAGGCTTTTTATCAGAGCTCATCACAGGCTGTGCATATAAATGGTTCGTTACAGTCATCTTCGCGCATAGGGGCGTTGGAGATAATGGTCGATTCCATAGCATTCCCATCAGTGGGTAGTGGTGTGGCATGTCCCGTATTGGTTACACGCACATCTTCAACAACAACCTCGGCTTATGGTTCAATTGCCGGAGGAAACGGAGCGTACAGTAAAAGTAAAGTTGACAGTTGGTCAACAGTGTCGCAGATGGATTTGAATGGCGACCGTTATCCCGATTGGATAAATGAGTCGGACGGAAGAGTTAAGGTGCAGTACACCTCTCAGTCCGGAGGACTTTTGCAGGGGGCTTACACTCATAATTTCGACGTTGCGAAATCCAAAGCAGAAGCCAATTCAATATCAGGTGGTTATGGTTCGGGAGCTTCTAAGGTGATGGGTGGGATTTATAAAACATCAGGGAGTTCAGGCAATGATAGAAAAGCCATTCTGGGTAATAGGGAAAACTCCTTGGGAGGCAGTGTAAGTGGCAATTATAGCATTAATAAAGATAAAACCAACAGTACGTGGATTGATGTTAATGGTGATGGCTTACCCGATATGGTTTTCGATAATGGTGCAGTTATGTACAATGTAGGCTATGGTTTTACCGATGCCATGAATTTTGGGCATACGGCCATTAACGAAAACACCTCGCGCGCCTATGGCGGAGGTGGTGGGGTGAGCATACCCATTACCGGTTTTGCAAGTATCGGGTTTGGTGCGAATTACTCTAAGAATTCCACCACTAACACCTTTCAGTTAATGGATATCAATGGCGACGGACTGCCTGAT
>JBDHYT010000027.1:0-13674 GCA_039811485.1 Marinilabiliaceae bacterium
TTGAGTATAAATCCTCAAACATTGGAATTGGCTCTCGTTAGCCCTGAGAATAACCCTGAGGGTTGCGATTTCCACCCGATGGATGGGTTAATTCGCCCCAATGAAAACAACACCGGTAATGAACCTGATTGCGATGCTACTCACGAATTAGCTTCGTCATATTGCTTTGTAAGATAAAATATGATTATGATACTAGATTTCAAAGGGAATATTGTAAGTTCTGTCCACAAAGTTTGCATTTCCAATTACACGAAAGATAAATTTCTGTCCATTACTAGTTCTGGTTTACGGTGGACTGATAATTTTAATTTTGCTTCGTGCTTCGAAAACGAACAGGAAGCACTTGAATATACAGAACGTCCTTATGTTCAAGAGTTTATTGGAGAAGTACTTGAACAGTATATCTGGACAGATACAAGAATGTCAATACATGACTCAATTTAATATTTATTTACAACTTGTATGTTTCATGATAACTAAAAAAAGAGCCTTATTAATTGTGTGGAAATACCTCTACACAAATTCAACAATAGGAGTTTATATGAAGTATTGATATGAGAAAACTAACTTTTATTGATTTATTTGCAGGTCTTGGTGGTTTTCACTTGGCACTTGAACAACTAGGATGTGAATGTGTCTTTGCTTCAGAACTTAAAGAAGATTTACAACGTCTTTACAAAATCAACTTTCCGGACGTTCCAATTTACGGAGATATAACCCGTATTAATCCCGAAGATATACCTTCACATGATATTTTATGTGCAGGTTTTCCATGTCAACCTTTTAGTCAAGCTGGGAAGCGACAAGGTTTTAATGATGAGAAAGAAAGAGGAAATCTTTTTGATAACATTTGTGCCATTCTTGAAATTCACAGACCAGAATATGTATTACTTGAAAATGTGTCAAACCTTAAAGGACACGATCATGGGAATACATGGAAAACGATAAAATATAAATTAGAAGCCCTTAATTACGAGGTGTTTGATCCTAAGATTCTTTCGCCTCACGAATTTGGTATTCCACAACACCGTCGTCGTATTTATATTGTATGTAGAAACAAAGATTTTGGAACACTCGAAGGTTTTTCATTTCCAACAACTCGCCCGATGCAGTGCGATATTAATAAAATTATTGATGTAAATGAGACTCAAGTACAAAAAATAAAGCCTGAATCTCGAAATCAACTTACTATTTGGCAGGAGTTTATCGATTTGACAATTCAACATGGTGACACACTTCCTTCTTATCCTATTTGGTCTATGGAGTTCGGTGCAAACTATAAATTTGAAGAAAAGCCACCTGCTTTTCAAAACTTAGAAGATTTGGTGGGTCGAAAAGGAAAATTCGGTCAAGAAGTCTGCGGGACAACTGTTGCAGAATGTGTAAAACAATTGCCAAATTATGCTCAAACCGATAAAAACAAAGTGTTTCCACATTGGAAAATAAAATATATCAATCAGAATCGGGAGTTCTACAATAGACATAAATCATGGTTAGACGGTTGGATAGAAAAAGTTAGAAACTTTGATAATAGTCATTTGAAAATGGAATGGAATTGTGGTAAAGATGCAGAGCCAACTATTGAAAATAAAATTATTCAATTCAGAGCTTCCGGTATTCGCATAAAAATGCCGTCATTTTCTCCTGCATTAAATTTAGTCAGCACTCAAATACCTATTTTCCCTTGGTTGCCACTTCCCAAAGAAATACTAAAAGATGGTGAACCAGATAAAGGAAGATATATGACTCTTAAAGAAGCTTCAAAATTGCAAGGCATGCAAGATTTAAAGTTTGGAGATGACAATTTCACCCTTTCGCAAGGACGTTCATTTGAAGCACTTGGTAATGCTGTGAATGTAACAATCATAAAGCACATTGTAAAAAAACTACTGAAGTTATGAGCGATAATTTAATAAACACAGTCAGTATAACAATTGGCACAACAATGTATGGTAGATTCGAGGACCTACCAAATACTACTTCACACATATTAGCCGAATTTATTGATAATGCTTTACAATCGTATAGGGATAACAAAACTCAATTGGAAAGTCTTGAAGAAGATTACAAACTAAAAGTAACAATTGATATTGATTGGGATGAAGCAGATAATAATAGAGCAAAAACAATTGTTATTACTGACAATGCAGCAGGTATAGGGAAAGATAAGTATGTAAGTGCATTTATGCCAGCACTAACACCCGAAAATAACAAAGGGTTAAATGAATTCGGGATGGGACTAAAAACCGCTGCTTGTTGGCTTGGTGAATCATGGACAGTAAAAACTAAAGCTCTAAATGAAGATGTTGAAAGAACTGTATCCTTCAATCTCAATGAAGTTATTGCTAACGATTTAAACGAATTACCAGTTGCAACCTCACTTAAGGGCAAAAATGAACATTATACCATAATTACTACAACCGACTCAACAAAAAATGTTCCGGCTTATAAAAGCATTTCAAAGATAAAAACTGAACTTGCAAGCATTTATCGGAAATCATTGAGAGAAAAAGAAATGATGATTGTGGTATGTGGCGATGAGTTAACCTTTGAAGAATATGAAATTCTTACTGCACCGTTTAACAGAACACCTAACTTACCCCCAATTTATTGGAAAAAAGAAATTGATTTCAAATTTGGGAAGTATAGAGCAAAAGGCTTTATTGGCATTTTACGAGATATTAATAGCAAACAAAATGGTTTTGTATTATTACGTCGTGGGCGTGTAATAGTTGGTGCAGAAACAGATGGGCGATATTTTCCAAAATGTTTATCTGGCTCAACAGGCACATTCCGATATAAACGTTTATTTGGAGAACTCGAACTGGATGGATTTGAAGTTTCCTTTAATAAAAATGACATACAAGATAAAGAAAATCTTGATGCATTAATGGAAGCACTCAAAGGCGAAATACACACAAAAGAATTTGATTTATACAATCAGGCAGAAGAATACCGGCTTGATGACACAAGAAAACAGATAAAGAAAATTGTATCCAAACATAATTCTTCTCCAAAAGACAATCGCACGACTATTTCAATTGACACAAACCTCAAACAGCAACCAACTCCTAATTCACCGACTTTGCCTTCAGCAAATAAAGGTATCCCTGTTGTTGAATCTACAACTCCAATCGTTCTTGGTGAATATGACGACAGTTATAAAATTGATGGCAAGATTTACACGTTAAAGGTTCAATTTGTTGACTCTGGTAATGATTTGTTTTGGGTGGATGTAAGTCAAAAAAAAGAAAATATTATTATTTGTCAAATAAATACTTCTCATATATTTTTTCAACATTTTGGAAAACCATGTGACTCAGATGTAGCAATTCTAAAAACTATGGCAATTGCCAAATTTACAGCACGTAAGTCTGGTGAAGATACAGCTACAGATTTATTCAACTACTTTAACGAATATATCAAAAAGACAAAAGTTTAAATTATGCAACAAATCATTATAGATAAATCAACTGAAACTCCTACGGCTTTAAAGTTTGCACTTCTAAAAGTCACCTGTGGTAACTTTTTTGAAACTTTTGTCGAATCACAGAAACAAGGATATCAAAGAGCGGATGGTTCTATTAGAAAAAAGGGTATCACAATGAATGGTGCGGTTAATCTTAGAGAGGAAACTGCCAATATCCTTGCACATTGCAATCCACATGATGCAATTACAAATCCGGAAACTACTCACCTTGTTGTTGGTTATGTTCAAAGCGGAAAAACATTATCTTTCACTGGGCTAACGGCTCTTGCCTTGGATAATGGGTATCGTGTCATAGTTTTTCTTGCAGGCACGAAAAACAACCTATTAACACAAACCTCAAAACGATTACGAAAAGATTTGATAGGTGTTAGTCCTTCCAATAATGATTATTTCAAAATTCATGCAAATCCTACTGTTGAAGTGATGGAAGAAGTGATTGGACATATTGAATCTTCGGATAAGCCAATCATTCTTATTCCAATCTTAAAACACTACAAACACATTTATCAACTTACTGAAGTATTCAAAAGTAGTGATTTTAAAGATGTTATGTTTAATGAAACTGTTCTTATCATCGATGATGAAGCGGATCAGGCTTCGTTAAATAGTTTTGGTCGTAAAAACAGTCAGAGGGCTGAAAATGAGGAGTTGGAAGAATCAAAAACTTATGAATCAATTCTAAAACTTCGGGCAGCACTTCCTGGTAACACTTATATTCAATATACCGCAACTCCGCAAGCTAATATTTTGATTAGTATGCAAGACCTTCTTTCACCCAAAAGTCATACATTACTAACACCTGGTGAAGGGTATGTTGGAGGTAAATTGTTTTTCGGCAAAGATGGGCCTAATCACGATTTGTTTAACGGCGGATTGATTAAACAAATTCCGGATAATCAGGTGTTTCACAAGAGGAGGAATCCTTTAAAAAAAATGCCACAATCACTTAAAGACGCTCTTATGTTACACATAATGGCTGTAGCTATTGTGGTTAAATTTCTTAAAACAGATGATGTTTCTTATCTTTCAATGATGGTTCACCCCGACAACACTAAGAAATGGAATAAAAAGTTCAAAGATTGGATTGAGAAAGAACTTAGAAACTGGCGTTTAGCATTAAAAAAACCTGATGGTCAGGATGACAAAGAAGAAATAATTTCACGCTTTCGTTCTTTGTTCCCATTAGCAATTGAGTTTTATTCAGTTGAAGAAAGACCAACATTTGAGCAAATTGAGCGCTATATTTCTGATGTTATCAATGACCGGAAAATTTGGCTTGTCAACACTGATAAAGAAGCTCAATCCGAAATTCAATGGGATAACTATAAAATGCATATTCTTGTTGGTGCCGAAATGCTTAATCGTGGTTTTACAGTTGAAAAATTAGCAACGACCTATATGCCTCGTTATTCTGTAGGGCCTACTAATGCTGATACAATACAACAGCGTTGTAGATTTTTTGGATACAAACAAGACTATATAAAATCTTGTCGAGTATTTCTGCCTGGGTGGTCAGTCGCAAATTACGTTGACTATGTAAAACACGAAGAAGAACTTCGTTCTACATTAGCTACTTGTGACACATTAGCTGCTGCTGAACGTAAAATTCTACTATCACCAAATTTAAGACCAACAAAACAGAATGTACTTCCAGTTTCTGTGGTTAACACCAAGTTAAAAGGTATGAGGGCAATGCAGGCCTTTGAAAGCAAATCATTAATTGAAGAAAACACTAACCTTGTCAAATCATTTCTACAACGTCATGATTCGTCTTTTGATATTACATATAAATATAGTACGATTTACCGTACCCATAGAGGATTTAAACTCTCAATAGACGAAGCTATTAGCTTTTTAAGCGACTTCCGTTTTGGTAATTTTTTGGATGCAAGGCGTAAAGCTGACACTATACGTTATCTTCGATATTTATCAAGTGAAGATAACGAGATGCCATTACAATTCGTTTATTTTATTCAAATGGCTTACTCTGCTCCTGCTTTAAAACGTGCTTTTGATTCTGAAAATTTACGATTATCTGAAAAAACTGGTTTATTTGCTGGTCCCAGTGCAGAAACTAATTCTACCGACTACCCTGGTGATAATAAAATAGTAGGAACTGATTCAATTACTATACAACTTTATCACCTCGAATTTGAAAGTGTTTCAATTGATTTTCCTAAAGAAGCATATACTTTAGCTATCAACTATCCGGCTTCATTGGCTGCTAATTATTGCTCAAATGAAGAATCTAAACAAGAAGATGATTTAGAAGATGATGAATAAAAAAACAAACTATAATATGGAAAGTAACACTATATTTTCTCAATTCAAGAATCTTGAAAAATCTACTGCAAATAAAGAGGCTTTTGATGTGATTTCAATAAATGAATTGCCTCACAAATTAGGTGTTTCTTGCGAAGGATTTCCTAAATTTTTTGTATCAACAAATAATTCAATTTCCTCTACTCAAAATATCATTCGGGAAATGTTATCTGTTGAATACAACTTACCATGTTTCATAGTTGAAAATGGAGAAGTTAAGCAAAAAGATTGTTTCTCTGTTATTACCTTACGAACTAATGATGTGTCTCTTCAAGCATATTTCATTGAAATCTTCATAATGATGCTTCAAAAAATCCCAAAGGAGCCGTCCAGAAGAGAACTTTCACTTGAAGTTGAGAACCTAATTACTATTTTCTCGGCTTTAACTAAACCTCCTAGACAAAAGTTACAAGGTTTATGGGCTGAACTACTTATAATTGAGCGTAGCCTTCACCCGGAAACATTAATCAATGCTTGGCATAATTCGCCAGCTGCAAAATATGACTTTACGTTGGGTCGAGATAAGATCGAGGTTAAAAGTACTTCGTCAGAAGAACGAATACACCATTTTTCACTTGACCAACTGAACCCCTCTCCAAATTCTCGCTTGCTGATAGCTTCTGTAATTGTTCGAGAATCTGGTCAGGGAAATGGAGGGCTTTCTGTTCGGAATCTTTACGAGCGTATCTGCAAAAGAGTTACTGCAATTAGTGCTCGTTTACAACTATATTCCATTATGGCCGAAACTATCGGAAGTGATTTAGCGAAACTTGATAATACTTTTTTTGATTATACTGAGGCCTCAGATACTCTTGCTTTCTTTGATTCTAATGATGTGCCGCATATTGATAAAACAGATCTTCCACAATTTGTTTCAGAGGTAAAATTCTCAAGCAACTTGTCGCATTTGATTGATATTCAAAATGCACTTTCCACTTTCGATCGTTCAAATAGTCCTTTATATAAAAGTTTATTCTAATTAGTTCAAAAGTATGGTAATTGAAAAAAAAGACAAGGAAGAATTAAAGAACCTCTTTGACGAAGCATTATCTAATTCTGCCACTTACAAACATATTGAAGGTGTAAATCCAAGCCGTATTGTTTTTGACGGTGTAGAATATTATATTTTTATCAAAAACTTGTCCCCGGCTCAACTTTCAAACGGCAATCCTAATATATGGAGAATTCAATTACCTATACGTAAAGTTTTTGAACAAATAAAAGAATCAGCACTTCCATTTATTTTACTTGGATATGACTCAGCAAATGATATTTATACAACTTGGAATCCACATTGGGCAAAACAACGTCTTAATGTTGCAAAAAGTGCTTCATTTTATTCCCGTTTAAACATTCAGGAAGAAGCACGAAAATCAAATCAATTACAACGTCTGGAGTTGAATAATGATGGTGAATTAATAGCATTTCCTCGTGAAAAAATAGCATATTATCTTGTGAATCTAAAAATCTACTTTCCAGAGATGTCTGAATATGTTGCGGTAGGTTCACGAAAAAGAACAGAAGCAAACGAAGCATACAAAAAACTCACAGATTCTAAAAACATACCCGACTTTGCTCATTATTTGGCACATTTAGGCTTTTTAGACAAAGCCATAAGTAGTTATTGCCATGCTATCAAAAATCTTATAAATGACAGCATTATTTCCCGTAATCGTAAGATTTTTTTGGCGTATGATTCTATAGCGGAATACCCCAAAGCAGTTCCTGCATTCTTGGAAACTCCAGAGGTAAAAGCCATGGATATTTCTTGGAATAATATTTATTCAGTTGCTCTTCCAAAATACATTGATTTCTTAATGGAGATATGCAATGTAAATACAGAGGAGACTGTAAATATTACCCCGAAGTTAATTGAAACCAATGAAGCATTTGAATATTTCTGTAACACGGAATATTTAAGCAATTTCATGGGCTATTTGTGGGGGAAGGAATTGAGTGAAAGAAGCATTAATACATACACCAATGCAATTTCTAAACTTATTAACAAAGGCTACATACAGAACCATGCAGAGGTCTTTCTAAAATATACCAGAATTAAAGACTATTTTAATGCGATTGAGAAATTTCTTTCAATACCAGAAATTAACGAGTTAAATCAGGCTTGGAAATCTGTTTTTTCTGCAGCATTAAATCATTATGTGCATTTTCTAATTGAATGGTACGACATTAACAACAAAAACAAAGTCATTATTTCAGAACAAGCAGCTATTGATTTTACCGATGATAATAAAAACGTCGAAAATGAATTACAATTAGAAACAAATGAGGCAAGTACTGAGACTGATTGGGAAGAATCTTTTTTAGACAATGAAAACAAACTAACTCGGATTGCTAATCCTGCTTTAATTGATTTACTTCAACCCTTCCTGGATACTGAATATAAGTCACCGGCAAGCGCATTTAATATAATCGAAGATTTTTATGGGAACCGCTTCCCCTCAATGCAAATAAAAGATTGGCAAAAGTTATTTGAGAAAATAGATTGGAGTAATCCATATTACTCTCCTTCTTTGGTTTCCGAACCCGAAGGCAAAAAGAAATCACATATTTTGAGGGTAACTTATCCGGACGGTAAAATTATTCAAGAAAGAGTTGTTGCAAAAACGCTTGTAGAAGTCGTTCGTAACGCTAATCCCGAACAAATTTCGTCTTTAAATATACTATTAGCTGGTGTTAATCTGGTAACTAAAGAAATATCCGAGAAATACGAAAAATGTCAAATGCCAATACAAGATGGCTATTATGTAATGACATTATCTGATACTCCAAAGAAATATCAGATTATCAAACTGATTTCTGACGCTCTTCATTTAAATCTGACTATTGATTTTATCTCAATTGACGATTCAGATCAACAACAAGCTATTCCAATTCCTTATGCAACACCTATTCAATCAAGAACGAAAATACGAGTTACATTCCCTGATGGTAGAATCGTTCAAGAAGGCAGAGTTAGCAATACACTTATTGAAGTTATAAAGTTTGCTGGTGCCCAAAATGTAAGAGATCTAAATATCTCTATCAACAATGATAATCTTATTACAAACAAAATAACACCCACATACGAAATTTCACTGAAGCCAGTGGGAGATGATTTATTCGTACACACAAATAGTTCCACTCAAACTAAATTCGCTCAGATTCAGCAAATTTCTGATGAACTAAATTTAGGTTTAACTGTAGAATTTATATAGTATTGTAAAATTTATAATTTTTCAATACTATTTTCTAATCAAAAAACGAATCATTATAACAGTAAATTAAAATATTTGAGATTATGTGGTCAGATAATGAAACAACAGAAGACTTATTAGGTTTTAAAGTACACGCTGATTTACTTATTGATGTAATAAAAGATGAATCTGTTCTACCTATTTCAATCGGGGTATTTGGTGATTGGGGTAGTGGAAAATCAAGCATTCTTAAAATCATTCACAAAGAATTGAAAGGTGAAAATGATGATACACTGAAAGATGATACTCTTGTTCTATATTTCAATGGTTGGATCTTTGAAGGATATGATGATGCAAAAGCAGCATTGTTGGAATCTATAATTGAACAATTTGGAAAGCATAAACAATTAAAAAACATAGTAAAGGATGAAACTGCCAATCTCTTAAAGTCTGTTAATTGGATGCGTATATTAGGCTTAAGCTTTAAAAAAATTATTTTGCCGACAGCAGCAGCATATTTTACAGGCGGTCTTTCTTTAGTTCCATTTTTATTGCAAGAATTTTCTCAGTTTAATGCAAAAGAATTATCTGAAAAATTAACTGGAGATAGCTCTGAGAAATTTTTAAATGATTTATTAAAGAAAAAAGAAATTGATGAGACGTCATTAATTCGAGATTTTCGTAAAGATTTCAAAACAATGATGGATAAGTCTAAGATTAAAAGGCTTGTTGTAATGATTGATGATTTGGATAGGTGTACACCAGATAGAATTATCGAAAATCTCGAAGCGGTAAAATTATTTTTGAATGTAGATAAAACAGCATTTATAATAGGTGCTGATCCTCGAATTGTGCGTAGGGCAATAGAATTTAGATACAAGACAGATGATATAAAGAACTCTATCGATCCTGAAAGTAGAAACAAGAGAATTGTAAGTGATTACTTGGAAAAATTAATTCAAGTACCGTACAACCTGCCCAAACTGTCAGACCGAGAAGTTGAAACATATATGACTTTACTGTTTTGTAAAAAAGAAATAGGACAACAGACCTTTGATAAAATACTGATAGAATTTCATAAAAATAGAGAAACTAATCGATATGGAGCATTTGGCTTAGGAGACATTCAGAGTATTGATGGATTATTATCCGAAGAAGATAAAAATAAACTAAGTAAGAGCGTATCGTTGATAGCTTCTCTATCGCCAATAATTACAGATGGATTAAATGGAAATCCAAGACAAATAAAGCGATTCCTAAACACATTCACCTTAAGAAAAAGATTGGTTGATATTGCAAATATCCCAGATTTCAAAATAGAAATTCTGATTAAATTAATGGTTTTGGAATATTCTGCTCTTAGTCTTTTCCAAGATGTGTATGAATGGCAAGTCAATCAAAATGGAGAACCAAAGGAAATTATAGAATTAGAAAGGTTAGCAGCAACTAAAGACAAAGAGGGAATTAAAAAACATAAAACAGATTGGGGATCAGATGAAATTATAAAATGGCTGAATATTGAGCCGAAGTTATCGGGTATAGACTTGAAAGACTATTTTTGGATTTCGAGGGATCAAATAGAAAAATCCATTAGTGGATCGTCATTAATCCCTATTCAGATTCGCAAATTATGTAAATCTCTTTTAGATGCAGGTTCAGGTACTATATTAGTCAATATTATTGATAAAGAAGTTGCTGGTAAATTGGATGACAATAATTTAGAAAATCTTTTATCCTTACTTGGGAAAGAATTGTTAAAAGCACCAGAGAATGACAACATACATAAAGTGTTTGTAGAGTTGATGTCTAAGAAGGTGAATTGTTTTGAATCATACAAAAGAATCATTAAACAAGTAGATAATACCAAAATTTCTTTCAGCTTACATAATGATTTTAAATTAGCTGCGAGACAAAATCCTGAGATAGAAAGTTTGTATTCTATTTTTGATAATAAATCTCAAATATATAAAGCCTTAAATCCTAAAACAAAATAAAGATGGGCACAACTCAACGAATTTCTCCGGGGGTTAAAAATCAACCCAATTGGAAAGAACTAAATAGTTCTATTACGAATATAGCAAAAACTGTAGAGAAAGAGTCTGAATTAGAGCAGAGTGAAGAACAAAAACAGCCTGAGGTTGTGGCTAAAGAATACAAAAGACTGCTGGAAAGAAGACACAATCATATAAAATCAGCTTTCAGAAATTTGATAAAAACAGGAGGTGGTTCTTCTAATGTGAGTAAAGGAAAGTCTTCCTCGATAGGTAAAGCTGGATTAAAAACCTCTGGAAAGATAGTAAACTTCTTCTCAGGTGTCAGTTCCGATGGCTTACAACAGACCTTAGAGAAAATAGGTTTTGGAAGTCTTGAAGGCAAAACGATTGAAAGCATTGTTGATTTTCTTATTGTATATTGCTCAGACACAACAACAGGTTTAGATGAAACTGCTGCAAACAAAGCTTCCTCTGAAGTTTTTAAAGAAATAGAAACTGAAGTGGGGAATGACTATGAAAAATTTGAACAACTTTTAAAGACCTACGCCGATGGAAATGGACTATCTAATTTGCTTTGCCTCTTTTGGGGTAATTATATCTTTGAACACTTGTCTCAAAGATTTCAAGAAAAAATTACACAACAAAGGGGTGAATCTGTAAGTAGAGAAACTTTTAGAACAATAAAAGATGATATACTTGGTAGAATTAAATTATTAAATCAAGATAAGCCTGTAGTGAAGATTAACTGGAAAGGGCAAGAAGGTAAAAATACAATAGAGTCAATTTTTGAATCAATCATTAATATTATTTGCGATGAAAATTAAAGTTGAAACACCTATTTATGATAGTTCTACTAAGAATGTAACTGTCAAGTTAAAGTCGGAATATGAAACAACGGCGATTATCAAAATTGGTTTTCAGCCATTGATACCATTTGCAAACAAAGTTTCTTCTGAGGTTGTTGATTTTTTTATAATTTCAGCATGCGTATATGGAATTGACAGATTTGTAGATCGTAAATCATATTCTGTTGATGGATGGTCAAGAGAATTGGCTATAGAATTACCTGTCGTTGATGTAAACAAGTGGATAGGTGTGAAAAATGAATTAGATGCACTGCTTTCATTTCTTACTGGAGATTACTGGCACGTAACCTTTTATAAAACAAGGTTTGAATATCCTCAACAAAATTTACCCACAGAATTAGAAGATTCTTTTTCTCAGGTAAATTTATTTTCAGGGGGTCTTGATTCATTGATAGGAGCTATAGATTTTCTTGAAGCTAAACCGGATGAAAAATTATTGCTTGCGTCTCATTATGACCCAGAATTGAGTGCACGAACTGAACAAATGAACCTTTTGGAAAAATTAGAAATGAAGTATAAAGGTCAATTTGTTCATATAGATTCAATAGATGTAACCTTATTAGAATCAACGGAAGAAAAAGAAAGTACTTTCAGAAGTCGCTCAATACTTTTTATTGGAATTGCACTCCTTTTAGCTCAAACTAAATCAACTCCATTAATTGTTCCTGAAAATGGGTCAGTTTCATTGAATTACCCTTTAAGCCCTTCTCGGCGAAGTGCTTGCAGTACACGTACTACACACCCTACCTTTATTTCCATTTTACGCAAATTATGGGATAAGTTGGGGATTACGACAAATATATCAAATCCTTACGAACTACTCACCAAAGGTGAGATGGTCGTAAATTGCGAGAACAAAGATTTCCTAAAAGAAATTGTACAAATCTCAAATTCATGTGGGAAAAAAGGGCATAGAGTAAATTGGGAAAACAAAACTGCAACTCACTGTGGGATATGCATGCCTTGTACTTATAGACGTGCGGCTTTGTTGTCAGTTGATGATGCAACAACATATGGTAATTCAATTAATAAAAAATTCTCAGGTAGAAAAAAGTTTACTCCTTTTTTGCTAACTAAGCAAGGTCAAGATATAAGTGCTTGTTTTGACTTTTTAAATAAGAATCTGACAAAGGACGAAATAAAAGAAGAACTTCTTGTTGCGGGTATAACTGATCTTATAAAAATAAATGATTATGTTGATGTTGTTGTAAAAACAAGAGCAGAGTTGAAAGATTATGTATTTAAGTATGGGAATGATATTTCAAAGAAAAAATCTGGCTTATTATGATTGATGTGCATTGCCATTTCGACATGGTTCAAAATCCAGAAAAATATATCTTAAATAATGAACGATGCAAAATCATTACTATTGGAATGACCAATTTGCCAAGCCATTTTTCCATAGGCTTTTCCCATGTGAAGCAGTATAAATATATTCGATTAGCTTTAGGGCTTCACCCTTTATTAGCTAAAGAGCACTCAAATGAGTACTTGAGATTTAAAGAGTATGTGAATGATACCTCCTATATTGGAGAAGTTGGTTTAGATTTTTCAAGAGAAGGAATTTCTACTAAAGATCTTCAGATAAAAAGTTTTGAATATGTACTTAATTGTATAAAAGGCCAAAACAAAATAGTTAGTTTGCATTCGAGGCGAGCAGAAAAGGAAACGTTACAAATGTTATTAGCAAACAAGATTGAAAATGCAATATTTCATTGGTACTCAGGTTCAATATCTGTTTTGGAATCTATTGCAAAATCTGGGTATTATTTTTCTATTAATTCTGCAATGACAAAATCTGAGAATGG
>JBDHYT010000028.1:0-13324 GCA_039811485.1 Marinilabiliaceae bacterium
TGAAAACTACAGCCGTACATTCGATGGTGCAGTAGATGCATCACAGGCACTGTCGCGTTCGCTTAATGTTCCTTCGGTTCTTCTGTTGCACGATTACGGTGTTGAGAAACTGCTCAATCTTCTTCACTGTGCCGGACTTAACGAATTAAATAAACCGGCATCCCATTATGGATTGTCCCTCATACTTGGTGGCGGAGAGTCCTCGTTGTGGTCGCTTACAGGTGCTTATGCATCAATGGCGCGCAGCCTCACACAATCCCATACTCCGCACCGGGGTTCAAAAATCTTATCTATCCATCCGCTGCGCTATCAGGCGGTTGATAATGAAAGCAATTATCATGAACAATGTTTCGAAAAGGGAGCATTGTGGTATGTGATGGAATCACTCTCGGGTGTGAAGCGACCGGAAGAGGAGGTAGGCTGGGAGAATTTTGCCGGCGGACGGAAAGTGGCCTGGAAAACAGGAACCAGCTTTGGCTACCGCGATGCCTGGGCCATTGGTACTACTCCTGGATATACAGTTGGCGTATGGATTGGTAATGCATCGGGCGAAGGGCGTCCTGGAATCATTGGTGGTCAGGCTGCAGCACCAGTAATGTTTGAAATATTCAGACTTCTGCCGCCTACCGGGTGGTTTGATGTGCCCTACGACGACATGATTCCGGTTGAAGTTTGCCGTCAGTCCGGCTTTCTGGCAGGAGCCGATTGTCCCGATGCAGATACTCTTTATATCCCTCCGCGATGTGCGGAAGCTGCCGTTTGTCATTATCACCGGCTTGTGCATCTCTCTGCCGATGAGAGGTATAGGGTCGGAGGTGACTGCTACGAACCCTCGCAGATGGTAACTAAGCCGTGGTTTGTTCTTCCGCCTCTATATGAGTATTATTTCAAAAACCGTCATCCCTGGTATATATCCCTGCCTCCGGTGATGGATGGGTGTGCCGACCCGGCCGATATTCCCCTCGATATTGTTTACCCTCCCCACAATGCGTCGGTCTATCTCAGTGTGGGTTTCGACGGCAGCCTGCAGCCTGTGGTTGTTACTGCTACCCACCGGAATAGTGGCAGTGAGCTGTTTTGGTATATTGATGATCAATACCTGGGCATTACACGTGCTATTCATCAAAAAGAGATTATTGCAACACCCGGTTTGCATAAAATTACAATTGTGGATGGAAATGGCAACAAAATTGTAAGGAATTTCACTTGTATCGGTAGAGGTGACGAATAACTCTTCTTTCAATTTATTGCTACTATGCACCTGTAGTTGCAGTGGTTTGGATGGAACAGTATTGATTTATAGCCGTTTTAAACGGAATGAATTTTTTATTCAAATATTTTGTTAATCAAAAACCGTAACAAATTTTCTGTTTTTTCGTAACAGAGTATATCCTACCTGAGTGAAACAATCGTTTTCTGTTAGAACCTACTTTTTTAAAACCATTTACTAACTGTTTTTACGATGAAACTTTTACTAAAACGTCTTTTCTTTATTGGGCCACTCTTTTTTTCGGCTGTTGTTTTTGGTCAGGAGAAACATAGGATTGGTATTGATGCCGGCCTGGAGGTTGTTAACCGGTATATCTGGCGTGGTACTGTGTGCAGCGATGCCATGAACTTCCAACCCTACATGACTGTTGATTATGGCTGTTTTTCGTTAACCGGATTTGGGTCGTATGCCGCATCCAAAAATTTTGCAGAGGTTGATCTTATTGCATCCCTCTCGTTGGGTAATTTTGAACTTACGGTATCCGATTATTTTAACGAAAATGAAGAAGATCTGGAACAAAACAAGTTTTTGAGCTGGAAAAAAGGCTCTACAGCACATTTAATTGAGTCAACTTTATCGTATGATTTGCCTTTTGAAAAATTTCCCCTTAAATTATCTTATGGAATGATGCTCTATGGTGCAGATACGGATGATAATGATAATCAGAACTATTCCACCTATCTTGAGTTGATGTATCCTTTTACATATAAAGATTATACGTTATCGGCTTTTGTTGGAGGTACAGCCAATGCCGGATTCTATGGAACCAAGGCATCGGTAGTGAATGCAGGTATAAGCATGGCACGACCTATTCAGCTGAGCGAAAATTATGCTTTGGGTCTGAATGCCTCTTTCATTGTCAATCCCAATGCCGACAATGTGTTTATAGTAGTTGGAATTGCATTTTAAAATTATTGAAGTATGATAATTAAATTACAAACACTCCGTCAAAAACTTGGTTTTGCCATTGGAGCAGGGATTCTGTTAATTGTATCTGTGTTGGTATTTTACTCGTCTTCACAATCACGCGATGAAGCTATTAAGACCGCCAAAGAGAATCTGAAAAACGAAGTGGCAAAATTTACTTCAGAGGTAAGGCTTATTCTTGAGGATGCAATAGATGCCTCAAATTCACTCGGCAACTCTCTTTCGATAGCAGGAGATTATAAACATAAGGGAGCAATTTCGCGCGAGGTTGCCCAGGCAATGGGCGAAGCCGTGCTTCTGTCTAATAAGGAGTTTATAGGACTTACGCTGGCCTTTGAGCCCGATGCGTTTGACGGGAAGGATGCCCAGTATAAAAATAGTTTTGCCCATGATGCTACCGGCCGCTTCATGACTTACGTAACCCGGAATGCAGCAGGCGGTGCCGACCTTGGTGTCCTCACATCCTACGAGGAGGCATCAATTGCACCGTGGTACTTTATTCCCAAAGAGCGTAAGGTTGACTTTGTTACCGAGCCTGTAATCTATCCCATTCAGGGTAAGGATGTTCTGATGATTTCGATGATGACTCCCATCCTTCGGCACGGACGTTTTGTGGGTGTCACCGGAATTGACTACTCAATTGACTTTATGCAAAAACTTGTATCCAACAGGGATATCTATGGCGGTAACTACGACCTGAGCATCATTTCGCACGAAGGTGTCTATGCTGCAAGCAATAAAAATCCTGAGTGGGTTTATAAAAATGTGAGCGAAGTGCGAAAAGATATCTATAAGGAGATCCTTGCCACCATTCATAAAGGTGAGGTTGACCTTATTCAGCGTAGCGACCGTATTATTGCCACCCGTCCTCTGGTTGTTGGGAACTCGGATCTTCCATGGCAGATTCAGCTTACCATTCCAATGTCGGAAGTTACCGCACGGGCCAACCAGCTGATGTGGGCACAAATAGCAATGGGTATAGTATTCCTGATTCTTGGCGTTGCAGCCGTATTGTGGTATGTTACCCGTCTGGTAAAACCGCTTGAAGCTATGGTGGTGATGGCCGAAAAGATGGCCGATGGCGATTTGAAGTATCGCGTTGAAATAAAGACTGCCAATGATGAAATTGGTGTGCTCTATGCCGCCTTCAGCAAGATGCGCGATAAGCTGACCCAGATAATCAATCAGATAGTGGATGGTGCTGAACAGATTGCTTCGGCAAGTGAGCAGCTTAGTACTACCAGCATGCAGATTTCGCAGGGTGCAGCCGAACAGGCATCATCGGCCGAAGAGGTGTCGTCAACCATTCAGCAGATGACGGCCAATATCCACCAGAATCGTTCCAATGCAGCCGACTCCGAAACTATTACCAAAGCTGTTGCCGAAGGTATCAACAAAGGTGCCGATACATCATTGATGTCGGTTAAGGCATTTAATGATATTGCAGGTAAGATTTTGTTTATCAAAGATATTGCCATGCAGACAAATATCCTGGCACTTAATGCCTCGGTTGAAGCAGCCCGTTCGGGTGAACATGGTCGCGGATTTTCGGTTGTGGCGTCGGAGGTTCGTAAACTGGCAGAGCATACTGCCGAGGCTTCCAATATGATTGACGAACTGATTCAGGGAAGCAAAGAGGTTGTAACTGAGACCGGGGAGATTATGCAGTCTATTGTACCTCAGATGGATAGGGCTAAAAAGCTGGTGCAGGACATTTCAATATCTTCCACCGAGCAGGCTTCGGGTGCCGAGCAGGTTAACAGTGCCATCCAGCAGTTAAGTTATGTAATCCAGCAAAATGCTGCGGCAAGTGAAGAGATGGCTTCAAGCTCGGAGGAGCTATCGTCACAGGCTGAAAATCTTAAATCAACAATCTCGTTTTTTAATGTATAAAGCCTAAGGGATTTTAGTTAGTATTTCAGGATGTAAACCCATGCAAACGTCTGTCGTTCATCGAATTCGTTTGTATGGGTTTCTTTCTGCACTAAAAAATGTATCGTAGTTTTTTCACAATGGATATTATAATTTTCACTCCAATTTTATTTTGATTAATTTAGCGCATCCTGTAATTTACTGATGGCTACACAGACACAATTCATATTAAAACAGTCGTTTATCTATGGTATTGGCAATTCGCTTGCCAAGCTTAGCGGCGTGCTGTTGCTACCTCTTTACATTGTATTTACCACCACTGAGGAGTTTGGACTCATTGCTCTTTTCGAAACCATCTACCAGTTTATTCTTGTTCTCTCGGGCTGGGGTGCCAAAAGCGGTTTCAGCCGTTTCTACTACACTATGAAGGATGAAGACGGGAAACGTTCGCTGTTTTTTACCATATTTCTTTTCACCGTAATTACAAGTTTTGTTGCAGTACTGCTTTGCATGGGGCTGTTGGCTGTTTGGTCGGATGAGGTTTTCCACTACGATGTCAGTCATCGTGTTATGGTTTTCTTTTCAATCTCTACTTTAAGCAGGTTGTTGTTTGATGTTCCTTATATTCTTCTGCGGCTGCAGCAAAAAGCAGGTGCACAGACTTCGCATCAGAGTGGCAATATTCTTTTCACCATTGCTCTCACCTTTGCACTCCTTAAGTTTGCCGGAATGGGTTTCGAAGGGATATTTCTTGCCCAGATGATTGCCAATATGATGACTCTCTTTCTTATTGTACCAGTAATTGTGCGGAACTCACTACCGCATATTGAGTGGGATGTGCTGAAGCAGAGCATTCATTACGGCTATCCCCTCGCCATTTCGAATATTCTAACCATTGCACTTACCCTTAGCGACCGCCATATCCTCAATCAGTACCAGTCGCTCGATGAGGTTGGAAGTTACTCGATGGCGTATAAAATAAGCTCTGTTATCCAGATGATTGTGATAACTTCATTTATAACTTCATATACTTTTTACTTCTATAAGTCTCTTGAGGAAGAAGGTGATAATAAGGTTCATGTCAAGATATTCAGATATTTTGTACTGGTTATTTCAATCATTGGTTTTGCCCTTGTGGCTTTCCGCCGTGAAGCAGTGGGCATTATATCTGTGGGCCGTGATACTTACGCCTCTTCGTTACCTCTAATTCCTATTCTGATTACCGGTCTTCTGTTTTCGGGCATCAGACAGATTTTTATTCTTCCGCTCACAAAGTTGAAGAAGACATCGTTGATTTCGGTTCTCGCTGTGGGAATTGCAGTTGTCAATATTACCTTAAATCTTTTGTTTATACCTAAGTATGGTAAGTTGGCTGCATCTTATACCGGAACAGTAGCTCAGATTGTTGGTTGCGTTGCCTTTTATTTTGCCTTACGGCACTTTGGTGAGAGGGAGTATAGTTTTGCTGTTGTGATAAAGAGCTTTATGGTTTTTGTGTTATTTACTGCTGCTATTATGTCGGTGCCGGATATGGGATGGATTATTAATTCGTTGGTTGGTACAGCGGCTATAGTTGCTTTTGTTGCAGTTCTTTTTGCTTTAAAGCTTATAGTAATAGATGAACTGATAGAGATGAAAAGATTGTTGTTTAGGAAAATAAAGAGATGAATATGCTTGACCGGTGCCTGTCGTCCAAAGAGGTTGACTATGTGTTGTTTCATCTTTCCAATCATCTTGTTGGATTTGAATTGTTGCGCAATAAAATAACTTATGGACCGGACGATGTGGTAGGAATAAATTTTCCTGCATCTGCTTCTCCATTAAGGTATGATACTATTATAAAGATTGATAGTATTCCTGTTCTGTTTCCGGCTTCGGATTCCGAAATGCCTTATACTTTCAGTGATGGATGTTTGAAGTTTAATCATGACTTTTTAAAATCTGCATTCTTTCTTCTTTCAGGATATCAGGAGTATGCACAACCCGATGAGGTCGATCAGTGGGGTAGGTTTAAGTATGAAAGCTCGTTGCAGCTGAAACTTAATTGTATTCATAAACCATTGGTTAATTACTACTTTCAATGGATTATTGAAGGTTTGGTTGAATATGTAGAATTCCATGGTTTGGATATTTCCGTCCGGATGCCTTTTGGCCGGATGGCTCTCCATCTTTCGCACGATATCGATCTTGTGCGCTATCACTCACCCCGGAAGATTGCTTACCGTATATTACAGATTCTTTTTCTTAAACCACGCTCTTATGGTTGGAGAGCCGTTGCGAAATCGCTTATCTCGAGTGTTAAATATTTGGTTGACAGAAAGAATGCTGAAAATCCTTACTGGAGTTTTTCAAAGATATTGAATACCGAGCGTTATTTCGGATTCAAATCATCATGGTATTTCCTGCCCCAAGATGGTGGCCCCGTAGATGCCGATTATACTTTTGATGAGGCAGATGTGAAAGATATGATTGTCAGGATAAACGGCCTTGGTAATGAGGTTGGTTTGCATGGTTCAATTAAATCATCCAAAAGTGAAGAGTTGCTTAAGTTGGGTAAAAGCAGATTGAGTGAGATTATAAATTCAGATGTTGTCGGGAATCGAATGCACTATCTCACAATTGAATTCCCTTTTAGACGTAAGCTTTTAGAAGAGGTTAAAATTAAGTACGATTGTTCGATGGGATTCTCGCGGGCAGAAGGTTTTCGCAACGGTTACTGTTTCCCTTATCATCCCTGGGATTTTGAAAGTGAGAGAATGATGGATTTATGGGAGATTCCGCTTATTGCAATGGATGCCACCATATTTGGCCACAACCGGCGTTCGTTTGAGGATGCTTATCAGCTTTTTGAAGTGCTACTGGATGAGGTCTCCCGCTTCAACGGTGTTTTCTCGCTGTTGTGGCATAATTCGATGTTCGATGAGTTTGAACAGCCCGGCATCCTGAAGTTCTACGAAGATCTGCATCTTTACCTCTCCCAGTATAGCCCCAATTCGCTTACAGGCAATGAAATTATTGAAAGAATTACTTCAACTCATTAATCTGAACCTGGTCAATTTCAGTATATTTATTGTGCGTCTGATTAGTGAAGTGTTGTAAAAATCCCTGAATCTTTTTGCTACGGTTTTGTCAATTTTGTTTTCTGGAGCAAAAACAGTTGAGTCAATTTTTTCAACTGTGGAGCTAATATATTTCCGGCTTTTTCTCATGTTGGTACCGCTGCCATCAACACCGGTATTGGTGATAAGTGATTTGACTGGATAAACTGTTGGCTCATCAGCTTTAAAGGCTGCGTAGTTAAATCTTATACTCCAGGAGTTTATAAGTCCTTGTTGTTGCTTTAGTAACATTACAACTGTGTCATTACCTGCCTGTTCGAAGCTCTTACTTAATGTTTTACTTTTGATGAATTGCTTATAATCGCCAACACTCCAGTCAATTTTTTCCCATTTTGAACGCCATGTAGCCCAACCCCATGAGCTGTTTCTCATCACGTTGTAGGTGGAGTAGGGATAATCTGCCGGTATCCTGATTTTTGGAGTATATCCCGATATTGAGAACACATTTTTTCCATTGTAGAACTCAAGAGCATTATTCATATATTCAAGGAAACCTATCGTTGTTAGCAGGTCATCTTCAAGACAGATAACTCTCTCATAGTCTTTTAATACCGATGTGATGCCGTCGATTATATTTGCAGCCAGTCCTCGGTTTTGAGACCTTTCAATCAATGTTACTGTTCTGAAACCTGTTGCAAATCTGCATATCTGCCTTACTTCCTCCACAAGTATTTTGTCGCTGTCTCGTTTTGCGCCATCCGAAAAGATAAACAGATTGGTCTCTGCCGCCAGTAAGTTTTTGCCCAATGCTTCGATTGTGGCTTTTGTATGCCTGGGGCGGTTGTAAACAAAGAGTGCTACAGGTGTTGCCATTACAAGTAATTCATTAATACTGACTCGGACTGTATCTTATCAACTTTTGCTTTAATCTTTGCCCCGTCATTAATGCCGGTATCAAGCCATTTACTGTATGTCTCCGGTAGCTTGTCGGTATTGGTGGTGACGCTCAAATCCAGATAATACTCCTGTTGATCTATAGCTTCAAGTAACGACCTGTATTTTGTTGCCCATCCGATTACAAACGATGGTTTTCCTGCCTTAATTGCATGTACCAGACCATGGTACCGGGCTGTGATTACACCACTCATTTTTGCAATTAGCTCTTCGGTCTCGGGCACCGTAAAATCGTTCTGATAGAGTATGGTTTGGTTTTTTTGCGGTATCAGGTCGTATATCATCATGCATAACTTCAAGTCGTCGGTGGCATGGGCAAACAGATGTACTTTGTAGCCAGCATCAATACTCTGCCGGGCCAGTCCCGCAAAGAGCTCTGCCACCTGAGGGTAAGCCATGAAGTTGGTCAACTGGCGGTTTGGAATCAGGGCTATTGCCTTTTCGGCAACAGCTGTACTATGCTTTGCAGGGTTCAGCAGCACAAGGTCGTATGAGTTGATAATTCCCTCGGTACGTATTGGTTCCAGGTATTTTCTGCTTACTTTTTCACGTATGAAAATTGTTTGCGGTATCCTAAGGTATTTTTTGACTATTGGTTTAATAAATATTTTTTTCCAACCCGTAAAGTTAAATGGCCCAAGCGATTGTGGTAATAACACTACCGGAATATTTCTGCTTTTTGCCCAAAATGCCGGGATCATGGTTGCCAGTGTCCACATCCATTTCTGGTTATGCGAACTTATTCCATAGCCGCTAATGTCGTAGAACCCTGCAGCATTGTTAAAGAGACTTTTTATGTCTTTTTCATCGTCGCTCTTCTTCGATTCCTTAAAGAAAAGCTTTAAAAATGGGAACTTAAGTCGGTATAGTGTACGCACATGCATGTTTACGATTTTGAAATCGTATCGCTGTTTGTCGTACCCAAATTTTGTAGGGAAGAGATCCAACAGCATAGGTTCGTCCTTCGGGTATTTTCGCCGCAGCATTTCAACGGTTGTCAGAGTTAGTGCCTCTGCTCCTTTGTTGATAAAATTTCCGCCGTAAATTATTCTCTTTGCCATTTTTATCTGTTGTATTTTCTTATTTCGTCAATCCCTTTCCTAGTGCTGCATGCCACCATGCTGTTTGGTCGTGCATATCCGGCCGCGATAATCATAACGGGTCTTGCAAATTCCTCCATTTCAATAAGTTGTCGTAACGGCTTTTCGGTTTTTGGCAGGTCGGGCCAGTTGATTGCACACGATGCAATACCTCTGCTGTAGAGTGCATTCATCAGATTCATTGCAGCCAGTGAGGCATCTACATACATAAGATGTAGGTCGCCGGACGATGGAGATACATTCATCATTCCGTTTACCACAATAACAACCGGGACGTTGTGATTAAACCCGCCAGTGCCCGGAGCAAGTGCCATTATTTTATCGGCCAGCGTCTTGTCGTCAAACACCCTGAATTCGAACGGTTGCCGGTTGCATGAGCTTGGTGCCAGAGATGCCAGCTCTATTGCCTCGTCGATAAGTTTGCGGTCGGGTATTCTTCCCTCTTCAAACCAACGCACCGATTTGCGGCCGCGGACTACATCATCAAATGTAACAGGTAGTTTATTGGTTTTGGCTATTTCGTATGGCGAATGTGTATGGGTATCACACGTTACGAATTTATTTTCCTTGAATTTCTGCCTGGCCTTGTCGATAACCGGATGTGGGCTGACAGCCTCAAAATAAGAGCCGATGACATCGTGAGCCCAGTCGAGCAGTGTAGATGATTTGTCGGAATCCTGCGATAAGCTGATGTATATGTCAACTGCCTCGGTAATATAGTCGAGGCCGAAAACAGGCCGGCGCGGATTGTGCATCAAACCCTTTTCAAGTTGATGAATAAGACGACGAAGAAGCACCGGATTGTTTTTCCGTTGGCGGGTGGTGAGATAATTATGGCGCGCATGAACAAACATCTTCATTTCATGGTCGAAAACTGACGAGAATAGGGCATAATGAAGTTTACGCAATATGTTGCTCCGTTTCAACACTGGCAAAGTCACATTTGTTGAGTGCCACTCCTTGAAACTAACGTACTGCCTGTGAAGATGCATAGCATGTCCGTATAAACCAATCTTCTGAAATATGTTGCGTAAAATTTTTGCCATAAAAGTGATGTTTCAAAACATACAAATTTAAGCAAAATAGTTTGACTGTTTGGTATAAGAGCGTTTTATCTTTTTTTTGGAGGACGGAGGGTGTGTACTTTGCTTAGAAATGGCTGCTCTTTTGCTGAAAACAAGTAAAATATTTCACATAGAATGATTATAGTTTATCAATATCCTCCTCGCTCAATCCGGTCATTTTTGCTATATCTTTTATCGGTAGGCCTATCAGTTTTGCACTCTGTGCAATTTTGCGTTTTTCAATAAGTTGTCCTTCCGCAACTCCATCAGCCTTTCCCATTGAGTAGGTTTCGTTGAGGATTGTCTTCTCGGAGCTTATGCGATCCCAGTTTTTATCGTATAGTGCCTTCTCTTCTTTTGTTAATGATGCCTCATACACAAAATCGACAGCCTGCTGGATCTCTGGATTTTCAAGCAGCTCTTTTGATATCGATTCAGCTTGTTCGTTGATTTCGGTGAGGAATCGTAACCATAACACTTGCAGTTTTTTATCGGTGATGTTTCTTGATTTGAATTTTTCGAGTTCAACAAAAACAAACTCAAGGCCTTCAATTCTCTCTTTGGTATCTTTCAGATGCACAACTGCATAGTGATGGTAATACTCATCTGTGTGGGGCAGGTAATTCTGGTTTATCAGGTTAAGGGCATAAACGGGTTTCAGGCTGCTGTATTTAAAGCCTTTTTCGGTTTGGGTAACATAAGCTTTGGATGTATTGAACAGAACCCTTTGTTTAAAAGCAGTGGTCCAGTTCATCTGCATCTCTACTAAAAACTGACGGCCATAATTATCCTTGCATCTCACATCCACAGAGGTAAATTTTTCGAGGAAGGTGTCGGGCACAAGTTCGGGCGACAGATATTCCAGCTCTACAATCTCTTGATTTTCAGCAAGAGGGAGCATAGAGTTGAGGAAACTCCTGAGGATATTGGGGTGCTGGCCGAATATCTTCTTGAAAACAACATCGTTTTTAGGGTCTAAGTACTTCATTGAATGATGTTTTTGTAAAGATAATCCTTTCGGCGGGCAATTGCAAACATACGAGGTAGCCGGTCGCTGTGGTTAATTTGCTGGGTCGACCCAATTATATGACATTCAGAAGGTTTTTAATTCGTCTTTCTCTCTAAATATTCGTATCTTTGCAGGCTAATTTATTTTCACTATGAAGTTTGAAGAGTTTGGTTTAGACTCAAGGTTGCTTAAAGCCATTGGCGAGCTGGGTTTCAAGCGGCCTACCGACATACAATACAAAGCAATAGGTCCTATTTTGCAGAAGGAAGATGTTCTGGCCATTGCACAGACCGGTACCGGTAAGACGGCCGCATTTGCCGTTCCGGTGTTGAGTAATCTGTTGCGGGGTAAAATGGTGAGCGACGGGCGGGTTAGATGTGTTGTTATGGTACCCACTCACGAACTTGCCCTTCAGATTAGTGAAGTATTTGTTGAAATAGGTAAATATACCGGGCTGACAGTCACTTCAATATTTGGTGGTGTGGATCAGGCACCGCAGATTGCCAAACTCAGGCGCGGATCGGATGTACTTGTGGCCACGCCCGGACGTCTGTTCGATTTGGTGAGCCAGAAAGAGCTGTTTCTCGACATGGTGGAGGTGCTGATTCTTGATGAGGCCGACCACATGCTCGACCTTGGCTTTCTTACCGATATTCGCGACCTGATACGTTTTCTTCCCAAGCGGCGTCAGACTCTCTTTTTCTCTGCTACCATCGACCCGCAAATAAAAAAACTTGCCTACTCGCTGGTTACTAAGCCAATAAGAATTCAAATATCACCCAAGAATCCGGTTGCCAAGAATATCAACCACTCGGTTTTTCATGTCCCTATGGATGAAAAACGGTTTTTTCTCGAGAGGGTCGTAAATGAAAACAGCAACAGTAAGATATTGGTTTTTGTGCGTACCAAAGTTAGAGCCGAAAGGGTTAAGAGTGCCTTGGAACGTGTAGGTATTCAGTCTGTTACCATGCATGGCGATAAGGCGCAACACGACCGTCTTGCCACCCTTAATATGTTTCGGAATGGTGAAGTCAGGGTTTTGGTTGCCACCGATGTGAGTGCACGGGGTATTGATATTCAGGGTGTCGATTTTGTTGTAAATTACGATATACCCGAAGTGGCCGAGAATTATGTGCATAGGGTTGGACGTACCGGTAGGGGTAGTAACCGCGGTACTGAAGTATCATTTTGCGACGAGAGTGAAAAGGAGCTTCTTGAGCGGATAGAAGAGTATATAGGTTCGAGTATCAACGTAATCACTTTGGATAAAGATGATTATGAAGCAACAATCGACTTTTCGACAGACAATAAACATGATTGGCGTTCGTTGTTGGTTGAAGATGAGCCTGTTAAACAGAAACAGAATCGAAAGAAGAGGAGGCGGTAATTTGTCTGCAGGCAATCAAAACCATTGCAGCAGAGTTAATTAATGTTAATTTTGTCGTATCCGCCAATTGGTGACGTATTTTTGTATTTCATTGAATGTTATGGCCAAGCAAAACTATTCGGAAGCACGCCGAAAATTAAGGAGTTCATATTTCACCACCACCATTAGTATAGCACTTGTGTTGCTTATACTCGGGATGATTGGTTTACTGGCACTTAACGCCACTCAGTTGTCGGTTTACGTTAAGGAGAGTCTTGGCCTTACGGTTATGATTAATAATAATGCCAAAGAGGTAGAAATAAAGAAGATTGAGAAGGTTATTTCAACCTCCGAAAAGGTTAAATCAGTTCGTTTTATCACCAAAGAACAGGCAGCCCAGGAGCTGAAGAGCGAGTTAGGCGAAGATTTCATCGGTTATTTAGGGTATAATCCGCTTTTGGCCTCAATAGAGGTTCGTCTCTATGCACAGTATGCAACACCAGAAGGGATGGAGTCGGTTAAAAATATGATTTCGGCGTTCCCCGAAGTAAAGGAGGTGCATTATCAGAAAGATATAGCTCATCTAATACATGAAAACATACAGCGTATATCGTTGGTACTCTTTGCTTTTGCTCTGCTATTGCTTTTTATAGCAACTGCACTTATCAACAATACGGTTCGTCTGATGGTGTTTGCCAAACGT
>JBDHYT010000029.1:0-13271 GCA_039811485.1 Marinilabiliaceae bacterium
TATCCAAAGGCATGCAGCAGGAGTTTGGCCCCACACGCGTCTTCAACGCACCCATTGCCGAAGATTTCATTATGGGAACCGCCAACGGCATGTCGCGCTTAGACAAGAAGATACGTATAGTAGTGGAAGGTGCCGAATTTGCCGACTATTTCTGGCCCGCCATGGAGCAGTTTGTAGAGACCACCCACGACTATTGGCGCAGCCGCGGCCAGTACTCGCCCAACATAGTTGTAAGGCTCGCATCGGGCGGATACATCGGCGGCGGACTCTACCACTCGCAGAACATAGAAGGCGCCCTGGCTACCTTCCCTGGAGTACGGATAGTATATCCGTCGTTTGCCGACGACGCAGCGGGGCTATTACGCACCGCCATGCGCAGTGAAGGGATGACCGTATTTATGGAGCCCAAGGCCTTATACAACTCGCCCAAGGCCGCCACACCCATCCCCGACGATTTTGAGGTACCCTTTGGCAAAGCCCGCATAAGGCGACAAGGCAGTGACCTCACCATAGTAACCTACGGCAACACCACCCACTTCTGCCTTGAAGTAGCCGACCGGATGGCCAAAGAAGGCAAGGGCGACATAGAAGTGATCGACATACGCTCACTAATTCCGTTGGACAAAGCCACCATCCTAGAGTCGGTGCGCAAGACAGGAAAAGTGTTGGTGGTACACGAAGACAAAGTATTTGCAGGTTTTGGAGGCGAGATATCGGCCACAATAGCAGCCGAAGCCTTTGAGATGCTCGATGCCCCGGTAAGACGGGTAGGAAGCACCTTCACACCCGTAGGTTTCAACCGCATACTTGAAGCAGCCGTGCTACCCAATGCCGACAAGATATACACAGCCGCCGAAGAGTTACTAAACTATTAAACAGAGCCAGAGATGAAAAAGACAGCAATAATATACAGTTTTCGTTCGCAAAAATCGAAGCAGCAAGCCCAGAAGATAGCCAAGGCAGTGGAAATGCCCATCGATGAAGTGGATGCCGACACCCTGACCCGCGACATCTTTGTGAGCTACGACAACTTCATACTTGCAGTGCCCACCTGGTTTGACGGCGAGCTACCCAACTATTGGGACGAATTTTTGCCAGCCATAGAGAACGAAAAGCTAAAAGGCAAGAAATTTGCCATATACGGAGGCGGCGATCAGAAAGACTACCCCGAAAATTTCGTTGATGGAGTAGGAATAATGGCCGAATTTCTCGAAGACAGAGGAGGCAAGATAGTAGGACACACCTCAACAGAAGGCTACACCTTTGAAAGCAGCAAAGCCTGCCGTGGCAACCACTTTGTGGGACTGGCACTCGACATAGAGAACCAGGCAGCCCTCACCAAAGAGAGGGTAGAAAGCTGGGGCCGGCAACTCAACAAAGAGTTCAAATAAAAAAACAGGCAAAAGCCTAAAACCAAAAAGGGATTTGTTGCGACAAATCCCTTTTTTAGTACACAAAAGTAACCACATCAAGCCAATATACCAATATGCTCGTTTAATATCTTAAAACCGATAAAAACCAACAAAACACCACCAACCAACACAGCCCTCGAACTACACAATTTACCAAACCTAATACCCAGCAACAAACCAACAGCCGAAAACACAAAAGTAACCAAACCGATAATCACCGCAGGCACCAAAATACCAACCTCAAGCACACTAAACCCCAAACCAACAGCCAGAGCATCAATACTCGTGGCAAAAGCCAGAGCCGAAAGAGTGCGGCTACAATACGGATTAACAACAGCTCCTTCACAATTGTCACCCATCGACTCCCACACCATCTTACCCCCGATAAAGACCAAAAGCATAAACGCAATCCAGTGATCCACATCCCTGATAACAGAATCGAACCACACACCGAGCAACCAACCCGCAACAGGCATAAAACCCTGCATCAACGCAAAAAACAACCCAATGCGGACAATATGACGCCAGTTAACAACACCCAAAGCCAAACCAGCCGAAACCGAAACGGCAAACGAATCCATTGCAAGAGCCACAGAAATAATCAGAAGAGTTAAAAACGACATCGATTTTTTTTTGCAAAAGTAGATATAAACATCATAAAAAAAGCAGAAGACACCACAAACTTCAGCAAAACATAATCTAAACACCCAGAAAACGCCACAAGCAAACAGATTAAAAGGAGCGGAGGAATAACAAAAAAAATAAACCAAAGAAAAAGAGAACACACAAACAAAAAAAACAACCCCAAAAAAGTAAAACCAAACACCCACAAACACAGCCGATGGCAAAGCCAGGCAAAACAAAAATAAAGACACATAAAGTGCAGAGACCCAGCCAAATAATATAGATCAGTTAAAGTAAAACACAAACAAATTGATAACAAATGTAACATCATTATCCAAAATCAGGCCAAAAAAGCATAAATACAAGTATAACAACCTCAAACCCAGCAATTTACACAAATTACATACAGAATAACTTTAAGTAGTGCTAATATCCAGATAATAAAGTAGTTACATTCAATACATCCAAAGATAGGAGAGAGGCACTCGCCCTAATTCACCATAACATCAAGTGTAAATATCATAAAGTAAATAGATTATAAATATCAATTAAAGTATTGATAAAGGATGACTAAAAAAATTGAAAAAATAAGGAAGGGTGTAAATATGATTACAAAAGTAAATAACCCACGAAACGGTATTGTCACAAAAGTAAACTAATGACAATTTGCAAAAGTAAAACACAAACATTACATTTGTAAAAACCAACAAGCCACACCATGAAAGAGCGGATACAAACCATCATCAACCACAGCAACCTAACCCAATCAGCCTTTGCCGACCTCATAGGCGTACAACGCTCCGCCGTATCGCACATACTCTCAGGCCGCAACAACCCAGGCCTCGACTTTCTGGCCAGGATATTAGCCTCCTTTCCCGACATAAGCGGCGACTGGCTCATAACCGGCAAAGGCGACATGCTAAAACGCCGCCAGAACCGCCCCACGCTGCCACCACAGCTATTCCCACCCACAGCCACCAACGAACCCGAAGACCCAGCCCCCTACATAACCAAAAAACAAGAGACAACACCAATAACAGAGACCCCCAAAGCAGAGAACCCCCAATCCACCCAACCAGAAATCGCACCAGCAGTAGCGATAGAGACACAAACATCAAAAGCAGACAGCAGAACCATAAGAAAAATCGTAATATTCTATACCGACAACACCTTTGAAGCCTATCACCAACCATAAAAAAAAGAAACCACTGAAAAAAAGATAAAAAAAAGCTATCTTTGCACAAGAAACGTTGTTATTACAAATGTAAACAACCACAAAACACCAAGCAATGAAGCGATTCACCACCGAATTTGAAATAGTAGCCAGCCAGCGACTAAACCACGAATACGTGATACTGACACTTCAGCACCCCGGCACACTTCCCCCCATGGAGCCGGGTCAGTTTGTAGAAGTGCGAGTAAACCGCGCCGAAAACACCTTTCTGCGGCGTCCCATATCGATACACGACGCCGACCACACCACCAACCAGATAAAACTACTCATACAAGAGGTAGGAGAAGGCACCCGGTTCTTATGCGCCGAAAAGCCCGGCAGCCGCCTCAGCATAGTCCACCCCCTTGGACGCGGTTTCGGGATGCCCCACACCAAAGAGACAAAGCTGCTGCTCATAGGCGGCGGTTGCGGCATAGCCCCAATGCTCTACCTAGGCAAAGAGCTTAAAAAGAGCGGCTATTCGCCACAATTCCTCTTTGGCGCACGCACCGCCTCCGGCCTCCTTGAATTAGACAAATTCGAGCAGATAGGCCCCGTTTACACCACCACCGAAGACGGCAGTCACGGCACAAAAGGCTACGTGATACACCACCCCGTGATGCGCACCCTCACGCCCGACATCCAGCAGATATACACCTGCGGTCCCGAGCCAATGATGCGCGTCATAGCCAAATATGCCAAAGAACACAACATAAACTGCCAGGCATCACTCGAAAACACAATGGCCTGCGGATTCGGCGTATGCCTCTGCTGCGTGACCGACACCACCAACGGCCACAAATGCGTATGTACAGAAGGACCAGTATTTGACACAAAAGAACTGAAATGGTAAACACAACAATCAACCTCAACGGGCTACAACTAACCAACCCCGTAATGACCGCCTCCGGCACCTTCGGATACGGATACGAATACGACGACTTCATCGACATCAACCAATTAGGCGGCATCATCGTCAAAGGCACCACCCTCAACCACCGCGAAGGCAACCCCTATCCCCGCATGGCCGAAACCCCCAAAGGCATGCTCAACGCAGTAGGTCTACAAAATAAAGGAGTAGATTACTTTTGTAAACAGATATACCCACGCCTGACACACTACACCACCAACATATTAGTCAACGTATCAGGCTCCACTATAGAAGAGTACGTAGCAACCGCCGAACGCATCAACGAACTGGATCATATACCCGGCATAGAACTCAACATATCGTGCCCAAACGTAAAAGAGGGCGGTATGGCCTTCGGCACCAGCTGTCCGTCGGCCGAAGCGGTAGTAAAGGCAGTCAGGAAAGTTTACAGCAAACACCTGATGGTAAAACTATCGCCCAACGTAACCGACATCACCGAGATAGCCAGAGCCGCAGAAGCCTCCGGAGCCGACTCCGTATCGCTTATAAACACAATACTCGGAATGGCCATCGACATCAAAAAACGGCGTCCGGTGCTATCAACCGTAACCGGCGGACTATCAGGACCAGCCGTCAAACCCATTGCCATACGCATGGTGTGGCAGGTATATAAAAGCATAAAAGTACCAATAGTAGGCTTAGGAGGAATAATGAATGCCGACGACGCCATAGAGTTTATGCTGGCAGGAGCATCGGCAATACAGGTAGGAACAGCCAACTTCATAGACCCCGGAATATCAGTCAAGATAGTTGATGGAATTAAACAGTACGCCAAGGATAATGGATTTAATGACATCTGTAACCTAACCGGAGCATTACAAATGTAAAATTATTCGAGTTACATTTGTAATATAGGCCACATTACAACCATCAACAATCCCGGGCAGACAAAAAAACAAAACATCAACACATATAACAAAACATCAGATGAGAGACGCAAAAACCAGAGCATATTTTTGAACATAATTAACCCGGTAAGAATCCGATATTCACAGCCGGGTTTTACTATTTACCACAGAAATAAACAGCCAAAAAGACAGGAGTCATCAGAACACATGAAACTCATATACATCATAGTAGCAATCCTAATACTGCTAACACAAACAGCCCAAACAGCACCACTATCACAGGAAGGAAAAATACACCTCATAACCTGCACCCCCGGAGACGAACTATACTCCATCTTTGGCCACAGTGCCATAAGAGTTGAAGACCCCGCCCAAGGAATAGACATCATATTCAACTACGGCACCTTCGACTTTATGACACCCAACTTCTATCTGAAATTCATGAACGGACCGCTCGACTACATGCTATCCGTCACCAGCTTCACTAGCTTTGTCAACTCCTACACAAGGGAAAACCGCGGCGTAACAGCACATCTCATCGATTTAGACACCCTTGAGCGACAGCAAGTGTGGGACTACCTACTATGGAACGCCCAAAAAGAGAACCGCAACTACCGTTACGACTTCTTCTTCGACAACTGCGCCACCCGCATACGCGACCTCTTCTTTAAAGTAAAAGGCTACCAGGAAGAACCATACTCAACACCACAAAAACTATCATACCGCGACCACCTTCACCAATACCTTACCCACTCACCATGGCTGTCGCAAGGTATCGACATAGTGTTAGGTCTAAAAGCCGACACCAAAGCCACCCGCTACAGCAGTGCCTTTCTGCCCGACCACCTCGACACACTGCTACTAACCACCCAACCACACAGCCTTATAAAAAACAGCCAAACCATAATAACACCCCAACCCACAACACCACAGCCAACACCCATTACCCCCACACAGGCAGCACTTATACTATTGGCACTATACCTCTTTATAACCATATACGACACCATAAAACAACGCACCACCACCACTGCCGACCGCATCCTTTTCCTCATCACAGGCCTAGTGGGGCTGCTGATAAGCTACCTGTGGTTCCTCACCGACCATAAAGTAACCGTATGGAACCTCAACATATTATGGGCCATGCCGACATACCTGGTACTGAAATTTATTCCCCGAACCAGAATAAAACACCCGTTTTGGCGTTATTTAACCCGGATAACAACAATATCCCAAGCCATAGTTCTGCTCGCAGGCCCATTTTTGCCACAATATTTTCCACCATTAGTATATCCTGTGGCATTAACTTTGTTAGTCAGAACATGGAACTACACCGGTTGGAGCATCATCAAGATAAAACAACAGATAAAAACAGCCCAGTAAAGCACGATTTTTTCAAATAAATAAAGAGAACGAGAACAGATGAAACTGATAATCAAAATCCCCCTTCTACTCATCACCATCACCGTAATATGGATAAGTTCATATCTGTTTTTCCCACTTAAATCGAGCACCAACGTAGAGTTCAGGCCCGATTTGAGCCGGTTCAGCTCCTTTCACATCAGCAACGACCAGAAAGATAGTCAACAATTTGGCGAATTTGACCGACAGATAGACGCCTTCCTCAAACGAGAAAACCTACTGGGAGGAAGCTCGGTAGCAATAAGTTACAAAGGCCGGTTAATCTACTCCCACGGATACGGCTGGGCCGACCGAGAGAGGCAGATAGCAGCAGAGCCCTACCAGATGTTCAGGATAGCCAGCGTATCAAAACTCATAACAGCAGTAGGCATAATGAAACTTGTAGAGCAAGGCACCATGACCCTCGACGACCAGGTATTCGGACCCGAAGGCATACTCAACGACCCCCAATATCTCGAATATACCGACAAAAGAGCAGAAAAGATAACAGTACATCAACTCCTCAACCACTCCGCAGGCTGGACCACCCGCTGGGGCGATCAGATGTTTATGGCACCCGCAATAGCAGCAGCCCAAAACATACCCCTTCCCATTACCATAGAAGACATAATACGCTTTGCACTATCAAAACGCCTCCATTTTGAGCCAGGCACATCATCATGCTACTCCAACCTTGGCTATGCCATACTGGGCGAGGTGATTACCAAAAAGGCAGGAATGCCCTACGAAAAATTCATACAGTCGCAGATACTCTATCCATTAGGCATTTTCGACATGCGTTTGGGACGCTCGTACGAAGAGGAGAGATTCAAAAACGAAGTAAAATACTACGAATCAGACACCACCTACCTTGTTGACGATTTCTGCGGAAGAGAAGAGAGAGTGCGACGCTCCTACGGCGGATCCGACATCACCACCTTAGGCGCAGCCGGAGGCTGGATAGCATCATCCACCGACCTGATGAAACTACTGCTGGCACTCGACGGATTCGACAACATACCCGACATACTAAGTCAGCAGACACTTGAACTGATGGCCGACAACCACAACAACCGGTACAGCCCCCTGGGATGGCGCAAGACCGATCAAAACGGATGGTACAGGACAGGAACATTAGCCGGTTCGTCGGCACTATTGGTACGCCGCCCCGACGGAATAAACTACGTAGTGGTGATGAACTGTGCCAACCAAAAAGGTCCGGCACTTGCGAATGAGACATACAGAGCCATGGAGAAAGCCATTCGCACTATTGAAGAGTGGCCAACCACCGATCTTTTCGATGGCGATCCCACATGGAAGAACTACAAGATGAGGATACCCGACCACATCAATTAAAAACTGCTAAAAGTAAGAAAAGCCGTACTGTTACGCCTCACCTTAACACTGGCCGACTGCTCCGCCGAAGCAGCACCACCGGGCAGTACCGATACCTTCTGTTCGCCCTCGGGAAGCGAGATGCGGCAATAAGATATTGAAAACGGCAGCGACTGCCAGTTGCGCGTATCCGCCTTTTCGGTGATGGCATTCACGATACTCAGCACCGCACCAAGATCCTTGTTTTTTGACGAAACAGCCTCCTCCATAGCCTTTTTAACCGCCAGCCTCATAATACTATTTCCCACCTCCAGCCACATCCTATCCTTTAAACTCTGGAAAGCAATAGCATTTACATCCTGAGCCAGCTCCAGACCACATTGTCCACCCGAATAACCCACCACAGCAGATGAGAAATAAGGCTTACGTGCCACATATTTGGGAAAAGCAATGCGTAAAGCACGCAGATTGGCAAGAGCATTCTGTTCGTCGGGAGAGTTACGGCCAATGAAAAGAGGAAACGACATACCAGTCTCCTCATCAGCCAGAGTCACAAAACCATTATTAAACCCCGTATTTACAAAATTGATACTCCACTCATCCTTAACCGGGCCCAAGCCATTGAGCCAAAAACATACCACCTGGCCCATACCCTGCGGAAGAGGCTCATACTTAAGGCCAAACTTACGCTCAAAAAAATCGACCTGTTCGGCAAAGCCAGTCATTGCCGCCGCCCTTATCACATCCTTCTTCAGCTGCAACGGCGTATCCAGGCCAAACAACCTCTTATAATCATTCTCATACACATCAACAGCATTCCGGTAAGCGATAAAAGCATTATTAAAATCGCCCGCAGCCTCATACACAATACCCATCAAATTATGGGCAAAAGCATCACGTGCATATCTGTTCTTCTGATTCTTATACTTATCGTCCAACTGCTGGAGCTGTAGGTTCACCCTCCGGCACTCCACCAAAGCACTCTCATAATCGTTGAGAGCCAAAAAGCCAAGAGCCTGATAGAAATGGAGCATCACCGCCTCAAACGACTCAAGTTTATAAGGCCTCACCATAGGGTTACTTACCATAGCAAGAGCCTCGTAACCAAGTTGTTTTGAGTAATCCTCGTTATAAATGTCAGCCGCCTTAAAACGATCAATCGATACATCGTAATTATGATTCAGAAAAGCCACAGTGCCCAGATTCAAATCGTAGAGAACCCGGTTGACACCCCTACCCATCTTTTCATTCTTTTCGAGATAAGATTGAGCCTCCGCCATTCTTCCCGACTCGATTAAACTCTGGAAAGCCTGATTCTGACGATAATACGAAGCACAACCCGAAAGAATCAGAACCGAGAGCAGAGCAAGAAAAAAAATTGAACGTCTTAGAGCCATGATAAACAAAAATAGAGACAGGCAGAGAGCGGGATACACCATCTGCCTGATGATAAAACCTACTTCACCACATACTTTTTAATCTTCTTATCGCCAATCCACACCACCTCGTTCGATTCAAGGTCCGACAGTTCGAGGTTCACCTGGTAATAGATTACCTTCTCCTTTTTGTAAGCATCGGTAATTGAAGCGATATCGCCATTAAGCATAAAATCGGCACCCAATTCGCGCCCCCACTGTTTGGCCGTCTGCATAGATGCAAACTCCTGCTGTCCGGCCCGTTCGCGACGAAGCTCCTCACGCTTATCGCCAGCCTGCACCAGTCTTACCCTGCCGCTATTGATAAACGCCTTCTCCACATCCTTGATAAAAGTGGCAGGTTCGATATGTTCGCTCGACTTATTATATACCAGACCCACAATCACCACCGGCTTATTACCGCCATGAGAGCGCGAATAGTTATCGATCCAGGCTCCCGACGTAATCTGGCTTACCATATCCTCGGCCACCAAACGGCTATCGGTATCGTTCCATCGACCGCTAAGATCGATTTTCTCATCCACCGCCACCCGTTCAACCTTATGTCCTGAACACGACGCCAGCATCAACCCTGCACCAAGCAGGAAAACAAAAAAGATTCGTTTCATAATAAGAACCATTTAGTTAATATTTATTTTTTGTAACTCATTTCTGATTTGCTCATACAGCATCACCGACACAGGAGTCAGCGGCAGTCTCAAACGGTTGCCACAGAAGCCCATCAGTTCCATAAGAGCCTTTATACCCGCAGGATTTCCCTCCCTGAAAATAAGACCGATGATATCGAGCAATTTAAGGTGAACCTCCGCCGCAGAGCGAGAATCGCCATTGGCAACCGCCCTTACCAAACCAGCCATAAGAGCAGGCAGCGCATTGCCGACAACCGATATCACACCACTGCCCCCAAGCGACATAATATTAAGAGTATTAACATCATCACCCGAGAGAACAGAGAAGCCAGGAGCAGCATATTTGATAATTTCGGCCACCTGCACCATATCGCCAGCCGACTCCTTGATAGCCACCACATTACTGCATTTATCAGCAATACGAATGGTTGTACTTGCATGCATATTGACACCCGTTCGCGATGGGACATTATACATAATCACTGGAAGAGAAGAAGCACCGGCCACTTCGCAGAAATGATAAAATAGACCCTCCTGCGAAGGTTTGTTGTAGTAAGGAGTAACCGACAAAATGGCATTAACACCCCTTTGCGACATCACACCAACCCCCTTACATACCTCCCTGGTTGAATTTCCACCCACTCCGGCCACAACCGGCAGCACACCATTATTGGCACACAACACAGCATCCACAACAGCATCACGCTCATAGGCCGAAAGAGTAGGCGTCTCACCGGTAGTACCCAAAGCCACCAGGAAATCGGAACCATTAGCCACCACATAATCCACAATACCCCTCAGCGCATGGAAATCGACCTCACCCTCGTCATTAAACGGAGTAACAAGAGCAACCCCCAAGCCACCTATTGATTTTTTAATATTCATATAATCAAACTATTACCAAGTAAGCAAATTTTTACTGATGTTTTGGATTAAACATATCGAGCTGGGTAACAATATGATTACCAATAACCCCCAGAGACAATTCGTTGGGAGTATCAATCATAAAGTCGAGGTCGCCACACACATTACTGCGCCCCACCTTAAACAGGGCAGGCACATAACGTGTAAGCATAACAAGCGGGAATAAGTCGCGGGCCGACAACAATACCAGCATATCATATTTAGCATCAAGCAACTCTACAAGTCTGTGGTTCAGGGGCTTGTAAAAAAAAGAAAAATCCCTTCGCGACAACATAAAAGAAGACGAATCGCTGATAAAATCGTGTTGCAACAGCCCATGATGGTTAAAGCCCACCAGAGTAACATCAGCCTTGGAGCGCGACAACAACTCCTCCTTGAACTTACGCACCGCCAGATAGTTATCGCCCTGTTCGGCATCATAAACCACCAATACCGACTTAGCCTGTGAGATAGGCAACATCTGCGGAGACCGGTCTTTCCTGTATTTTTTTTCCCAGAGATACTTCCCCACACGCTGTTTTATATTTTCAACAAACTGAATCATAGTTTAATACCCATTAGAGTTAGTAAATCGTCTTCGCTTATAATATTGATATTCAGTTTCTCTGCCTTCTGCAATTTTGCCGGCCCCATATTGCTCCCTGCAACCAGAAAGTCAGTTTTGGCCGATATGGAACTACCGACTTTACCGCCATGCGATTCGATAAGCTCCTTAATTTCATCACGACTGTAAGAAACAAACGTACCGCTTATAACAATTGTTTTTCCTGCCAGCGAATCAGACGCCAGCACCCGTTTTGTTATCTCCATTTGCAAGCCAAACCCACGCAGCTGGTCGATAATCTTCTGATTCTCAGGGTTTGCAAAAAACTGAATAATACTCTCTGCTATTTTTTCGCCAATTTCGTCCACCTCCACCAGCTGTTGGTAAGAGGCATTTCTAACAGCCTCCATACTTCCCAAAGCAGAGGCCAGTTTTTTGGCCACCGTTTCGCCCACATACCTGATTCCGATAGCAAACAACACCCGTTCAAAAGGAACAGATACAGAGGCCTTGATACCCTCGATAATATTTGATGCCGACTTATCGCCCAACCGTTCGAGGCCGGCCAGGTCGGCATGTGTAAGCCTGTAGAACCCAGTTACATCATCAACCAGATGGTTACGGTAAAGGAGATCGATTGTTTCGGCACCAATACCTTCGATATTCATGGCCTTACGGGATATGAAATGCTCCAGTCGCCCCTTAACCTGAGGCGGACAGTGGTTGGCATTGGGGCAGTAGTGAGCCGCCTCACCATCGACACGCACCAGATTAGTACCACATTCGGGACATGCAGCAACAAACATCACCGGCTTATTGGATCCAGAGCGGGCATCCTGTTGCACACCAACAATCTTGGGAATAATCTCACCACCTTTTTCCACCAGCACCACATCATCCTCATGCAGATCGAGAGCCGCAATAATATCGGCATTATGCAGCGAAGCCCTTTTAACCACAGTACCAGCCAGTTGCACAGGCTCAAGATTAGCTACCGGAGTAACCGCCCCTGTGCGACCTACCTGGTAATCGACCGACAGCAAACGGGTAGCCACCTGTTCGGCCTTAAACTTGTATGATACCGCCCATCGCGGAGTCTTAGCAGTAAAACCCAACCTCCGTTGCTGCTCTATACTATTAATCTTCAGCACAATACCATCGATATCGTAAGGGAGGTTGGCACGTTCGCTGTTCCAATGGCGGATAAAGTCGAACACCTCCGATGGCGATTTGCACAGCTTATGGTGAGGCGAAACACGGAAACCCCATTCAGCCGCTCTTTTCAGATTTTCGGAATGAAGGTTTGAAGGGAGATTATCGCCCAACATATAATAGAGGAAACAGTCGAGCGGACGCTTTGCCACCTGCGCACTATTCTGGAGTTTCAACGACCCGGCAGCGGCATTTCGGGGATTTGCAAAAGCAGTTTCGCCAGCCTCAACGCGCAACCTATTGAAAGCATCGAAACCGTTACGAGGCATGAAAATTTCGCCGCGAATTTCAAATTCGGAAGGGAACGACCCGGTTAAAACCAGAGGTATTGATTTAATAGTCTTAACATTACGCGTAACATCGTCCCCCCTCACACCATCGCCTCGAGTAAGAGCCTGTATAAGCGTTCCGTTAAGGTAGGTGAGAGAAACAGCTGTTCCGTCGAACTTCAATTCGCACACAATCTCAAAAGGTTCGTCTAACAATTTGGCTGTCCGATTCCAGAATTCTCCGATCTCCTCTTCGGAATAAGTATTGCCCAGCGACAGCATAGGATATTTATGAGCCACCTGGTCGAACTCCATATTGATATCGCTTCCCACCCGCAGGGTAGGGCTGTTGGCATCAAAAAATTCCGGGTGGTCAGCTTCAAGGTCGGCAAGACGTCTCAGCATCGAGTCGAACACCACATCCTCGACCTCCGGAGTATTAAGAACATAATAAAGGCGGTTATGACGGTGGAGTTCATTCCTTAAATGAGAA
>JBDHYT010000030.1:0-13224 GCA_039811485.1 Marinilabiliaceae bacterium
TAGCCGGAAAAGTTTTTAATTCAGCACTTTGTAAAGACTTAATTTCCAATGACTAAATTTTGGCTCTGAATCGATGTATTTTATGCGGATACTGTATTTTTTTCGTGCGATTGTTTAACTTTGAGTTTTAATTTCGATAATAAATTGTTTTAAAGTTAACCTACTATATCAACTATAAAATGGCTGTTAATAGAACGATACTTGGTCTTTGCCTTTGGATGGCTGCAACCTTAACCATTTTTGCGCAAGAACCTACATTTCAATCGGCACTCGAACTTTTCGAAAAGAAAAATTTTCGCGAATCGGCGTCACAGTTTGCTAAGTTAATAGTTAAGAATGAACGCGACCCTAAGCTGAACTATTACTTTGGAGCAGCCCTTGCCGAGTCGAATCAGAATATTGCCGAATCGGTGAAGAGGTTGAAATTTGCACAGATAAATAAATATGGCAACGACCTGGCCTTTTACCAGGGTAGGGCAGCACAGATGAATTACGAGTTCGACCAGGCTGTGGAGTTCTATTCGCGTTATCAGAAGTTGGGCAAAAACAAGGAGTTGCTTGGCAGGATCGAGCTCTATTTAAAGCAGTCAAATGCATCACGAAGCCTGTCGTCCAAATTTTTTGATGTAAAGGTGGTTGGCTCCAATATCACGCAACGCAACAATTTTCTCCAATTCTACGGATTGAGCAAAGATGCCGGTATGCTGATACCCAATGCCGATTTTTTCGATTCGGGAGTTGATGGTGATGATATTCTTTATCGTACCGAACGCGGTGATGCAATATATTTCAGTAACGAAAAAGCAGCAGGCAACAAAGATCTCTTCCGTCTGGAGAAGTTGATTGACGGATGGGGCGACGAGATACCTCTGAAGGAGCTTAATTCTGCTGGAAACGATATTACGCCTTTTGTGATGACCGATGGCAACACAATCTATTTTGCAAGCGATAGGGAAGGGGGCATGGGTGGACTCGACATCTATAAATCGACCTACGACCCCGAAATACGTCAGTTCTCAGAACCAGTCAACCTTGGTGTGCCTTTTAACTCGCCCTTTGACGATATGCTTTTTGTAGCCGATGAGTTTAAAAATAAAGCATGGTTTGCATCAAACAGAAATACCCAAAGCGATAGTATTGAGGTATTTGAAATTGTGTGGGACAACAGTGTGGTGCGAAATATTGCACCAAGTACCGCAGCTATTAGAGAGGCTGCACTTCTAAAGCCCGATCCCATGATTGCCAGAAATGCTGGCGATACACGACGCCCTTTCACATCCGACAAAAGGATAGCCAAGCCTGCCGAAATTTTCAGGTTTGTAGTCAACGACACTCTAACCTATACCGATTGGAATAGCTTTAGAAGTGAAGAGGCAAAAGCCGATTTTGAGAAGAGCTACCATCTCCAGCTTCATAAGGATTCTCTTTCAGCCATTATGGCCGGACACCGTAGAATATTCGCTACCACCAATAGTGAAAAAGAGCGAAATGATGCTGTAAATGAGATTATTAAGATGGAACGTGAAGTCTATGGTATCGACGAACAGATTGAACGGCAGCAGATTAGGGCACGCTTGAAAGAGATTGCAAGTTTGAAGGAGGGCAAGCCGTTGCTTCGTCCCTCCGAAACAAAAGGTGGCAACATTGACGCCAAACCTTCGGAGGATGATAAGAAATTGAACGACATATTGATACCCTCAAATTTTACCTACTATACCGATGAGGAGTTTGAGAGGCAGATAAATGAGTGGAATCTGATGTATCAGCGTCTGTTCGACTCGTATGATGTTGCCGAACTTCAGGCTGCCGACAGTATGTACGTCTGGGGAAATATTCTTACCCTTGAGTCGTCGCGGCTGAACGAGCAGCTGTTGAAAAACAGTACCCTCAACGGTGCGGCTGCACTTTTTGCCGGCTCATCGGGCGATGAGAATATTGAGACAATAAAGAAAAATGCCCGGGAGTATAAAAAACTGGCTCTTCGCCTTTATCACAAAGCGTTAGATACAAAGTTCCGGGTGTTTAGCAATAAAATAAACGAGATAAAACTCAACGACGAAGGTTTGGAACTTCCCGAATTTGATAATAAATACAATGAAGCTGTGCTTTATTACAAAAAAGCATTGGAGCAGGAGCAGCAGGCTGCCGGCAATACCGAAATGTATGAAAAGGCCGGCACCATTAAGCGACAGTCAATCTATCTGCTCAACGACGCTCTTTTCCTCTACTTGGGATATATCGATGGCTCTGCCACAGTTCCGGTAAAAGACAACAGATCTTTCAAAGTTGATTCGGATAATAAAAATAGTGAAAAGCGAGCTTTTGAAATAGTTAGCCAACCTGTGAAAGAGGCACCCAAGCCTGCCAAAGAGCAGGAGATTGCAACCTCTGTAAACAGTAAGCCTGCGCAAAGTGTTGCCTCTCCGCGCCCCGAATACAGAGTGCAGTTAGGTGTGTTCCGAAATCAGCCAAAGCAGGATGTGTTGTCGCAATTGCCTAAAATACAGTCTGTTCCTTTAGCTCCAGGTCAGGGTTCCAAGTATTATTGCGGTCAGTTTGCAACCTACGCCGAAGCAGTGAAGGTTGTTCCAGTGGCTCGCAGTGCCGGTTTCGACGGAGCATTTGTTGTGGCATTTTTGAATGGAGAGCAGATAGCCGTTGCCAAGGCAAAAGAATTGGAATGATTATTGGTTATTTGAAAAAAAAAGTTATTTTTGATTCATAATTAAAATTCGTTTCCCATGGTGTCAGAAGGCAGTAAAAGTGAAAAAGAGAACATGTGCGAACACAACAGCCAGTTGTCGGTTTTGGTGTTGCACAATGATGACCACAACACTTTTGATTTTGTTATTTCGGCTTTATGCACCGTATGCGATCACACACGCGAACAGGCCGAGCAGTGTGCCCTTATTACCCATCTGAATGGTAGATGCGAAATAAAAAAAGGGACTAAAAAAGATCTCGTAATATTGGGTTCACAGCTTAAGGATATGTCATTAACCGTAACCGTAGAATAGTTATGCTTACCACAATTATTGTTATTCTCACCCTGTTGGGTCTTATTCTTATAGTCTTAGAGCTGTTTGTTATTCCGGGCATCACCATTGCAGGTGTTGCCGGATTTATATTTACGGCTGCAGGTATATATCTGACCTACAAGAATTTCGGAACCGATATGGGGCATCTGAGCCTGGCTCTTACCCTGCTCTTCTTTGTGGTGATGATGGTATTTGCATTGCGTAGCAAAACATGGAACCGCTTTATGCTAACTACCAATGTTGACAGTACTGTTGAGGCCATATCGCAGCAAGAGATTAATGAGGGTGATTTAGGTAAGACTATTACGCGCCTTAATCCCGTTGGTAAGGTTAAGGTTAATGGACTAACCATTGAGGCGCGCTGTCCGGGAGAGTATGTCGAACCCGGCACTGAGGTTATAATCTCTAAAGTGTATAAAAATCATGTGATTGTTAAATTAAAACCCTTATAAGATTATGGTAGAATTAGCTCCTATTTTTCTAATGGTAGCAGGCATAATACTACTCTTTATGTTTTTGTATTATGTGCCGTTACTATTGTGGTTCTCTGCACTTGTGTCGGGGGTGAGAATATCGCTTCTTCAGCTTGTGCTTATGCGCATTCGTAAGGTTCCTCCCGGGATTATTGTTCGCGCACTCATTGAGGCTCACAAAGCCGGCATTCAGCAGGTAAAGCGCGATGAGCTGGAGGCTCACTTTCTTGCCGGAGGACACATCGAAAATGTTGTGCATGCGCTGGTGTCGGCCAACAAGGCAAATATCGACCTCTCTTTTCAGATGGCAACAGCCATCGACCTGGCAGGACGCGATGTGTTTCAGGCTGTTCAGATGTCGGTTAATCCCAAAGTGATTGATACTCCGCCTGTTGCTGCAGTTGCAAAGGATGGTATCCAGTTGATTGCAAAAGCCAGGGTTACCGTTCGCGCCAATATCAAACAGCTTGTGGGTGGTGCTGGCGAAGAGACCGTGCTTGCCCGTGTAGGCGAAGGTATCGTGTCGTCGATAGGTTCGTCTGAGTCGCACAAGGCTGTGCTTGAGAAACCGGATACCATTTCGAAACTGGTTCTAAACAAAGGTCTTGATGCCGGAACAGCATTTGAGATTCTTTCGATTGATATTGCCGATATCGACATAGGTAAAAACATTGGTGCAGGCCTTCAGATGGATCAGGCAGAGGCCGATAAGAATATTGCACAGGCCAAAGCCGAAGAGCGCAGAGCTATGGCAGTGGCACTCGAGCAAGAGATGAAGGCAAAAGCCCAGGAGGCCAGAGCACGGGTAATAGAGGCCGAAGCAGAGGTGCCCAAAGCAATGGCCGAGGCCTTCAGGTCTGGTAATCTTGGCATTATGGATTATGTGAAGTACAAAAACATTGAGGCTGACACTGCAATGCGCGAGTCGATAGCCAAACCAAGTCAGAGCTCCAAACCTACTAAGAATCAATAAAATAAAGAGAGAGGCAGTAAAATAAGCCTCTCTTTTTAATTTTAAAGCATAAAAATGTTTGGAATTTAATTTCTATTTACTACTTTTGCCATCGCAATCGAGACAGGGACTGAGGTTCTATTAGGTTTCGAATTGGGACTGGAGTGATGGGTGAGTGGCTGAAACCAACAGTTTGCTAAACTGTCGTACGGGTAACTGTACCGGGGGTTCGAATCCCCCTCCCTCCGCTGGTAGTACCGGACAAAACCGGACAACAAAGAGTCAAAAGCCGACAAATCAATGATTTGCCGGCTTTTTTGTTTTGTGCCTAAATCGTTACCTATTCTAAATCGGACAAAACAGGTAACGATTTGTCCTGATTTGTGTCACTGTCAAAATAGTAAAACCAAAAACGACCTCGTAGAGTGTCGCATTTTAAGTCATGAAGGCATATTCAAGCCGTATATAAGCGCAGTTTACAGTTTTAAGTTCGTAATGCCATCGGCTCGGAGAGCCAGACCCAGCATAACCGTGGGTTTCAACCCACGGAACACGCACACCACGTTCCCTGCCTGGAAAGGCAGCACAAAACAAAAAGGTAATCCCTCGTTTCAATCTATCCGCACAAAGCCCATCCCATGCGCTTTACGGACTGTCATCTCGAACGAAGTGAGAGATCTCATTTGCTAATCACAGTCATTAGTATCCCAGGGGGGAATCTTCTTTTTTCAATAGTTCATTCATCAACCAATAACCTACCGGAATCGTGGTGACGACTGGGGCATGGCTACCCTTCGACAAGCTCTGGGTGACGCCTCCGTAATGGTGAGCTTGTCGTAGTGAGCCTGTCGAACTACGTCATAGTGAGCCCGTCGAACTACGTCATAGTGAGCCCGTCGAGCTACGTCATAGTGAGCCTGTCGAACTACGTCATAGTGAGCTTGTCGAACTACGTCATAGTGAGCTTGTCGAACTATGAACCACAAAAAATCCTCTTCACTTGTAGTAAAAACCAATTAATTAATTGGCTTGCGAATGTTAAGTAAACAATACCGTTTCTTTGTTGTATCTTTGCTAACCTAATTTAAAATATCAGATGATATTTAATATGCAACAATCCAATTTTTCGTTTGGCAAAAAAGAGAAGCTATGCAGGTTAAAGCAAATACAGCAGCTGTTTGCCGAAGGGAAGACCTTTGTGAAATATCCGCTTAGGGTAAGTTATCTGAAGCAGGAAGAGCTTGCCGAACCTGTTGCATGCCAGGTGCTTGTTAGTGTATCGAAAAAGAAGTTCAAACGTGCCAACAAGCGGAATCGTATCAAACGGCAGATTAGGGAGGCGTATCGGCTCAATAAGCATATTTTGGTGGATCATCTGAACCAAACAAACCTTAAGGTTGTTGTTGCTTTTGTCTATCTGCCGTCAGAAGAGCTTTCCACTTCGGATATTGAAAAAGGAATGGTTAAGACACTTAACCATATCGTGAGTTTGTTAACAGCGGATAGCCCGCAGGAGTAAAATTATGGTATGTTGAATCTGATGAAATATTTGATTGATGCAGTGAAAAAAGCACTGGTTCTTTTGCTTATTCTTCCTGTGAAGTTCTATCAGATGGCCATATCGCCTCTGCTGCCATCATCGTGCCGTTATACTCCCACTTGTTCCACCTATACCATTCAGGCACTTAAAAAACATGGTCCTGTTCGAGGTATGTTTCTATCTATCAAGCGGATATCGCGCTGTCATCCGTGGGGTGGGCATGGCCACGATCCGGTGCCCTGACGCCAATCCTCCTTTTCTGCAATATCGGAATATTGTGTATATTTGCATCCTTTGTTTTTGAATCTTAGTGCAATAGAACTATAAAACATTTCTGAAATGATACTGGAATCGATTAATCCGGCAAGCGATGAGGTTATTGGTCAATATAGCGAACATCGTTGGGAGGAGGTAAATGATGCACTTAAGCAAGCGGTTGATACCCAGCACGAATGGACAAATATAAGCATAGCCGAAAGAGCCTCGTTGCTGATGTTGTTGGCACAGACTCTCAGAAATAAAAAGGATGAGCTGGCTCTGACTATTACTTCCGAGATGGGTAAAATTATTGCCGAAGCGCGGTCAGAGGTTGAGAAATGTGCCTGGGTATGTGAATATTACGCACAGCAAGGAGCCTCTTTCCTGATGCCGAAATATATCGAAACCGAAGCCTCCGAGTCGTATGTTACATATCAGCCGCTGGGCGTTATCCTTGCCATTATGCCTTGGAATTTTCCGCTGTGGCAGGTGTTTCGGTGTGCCGCTCCCGCTATTATGGCCGGCAACAGTGTGGTGTTAAAACATGCATCCAATGTGTCTGGGTGTGCCAAAGCCATTGAAGATGTGTTTGATCAGGCCAATGCGCCACAGGGGCTGTTTAAAACTCTCTTTATATCGAGCAAAAAAGTTGAGAAACTCATCTCCGATAAGAGGATTAAAGCTATTTCGCTAACCGGTAGTACTGCCACCGGAAAAGTTGTTGCACTTCAAGCTGCCCACTATTTCAAGAAGTGTGTTTTGGAGCTTGGCGGAAGCGATCCCTATATCGTTTTGGCCGATGCCGACATAGAAAAGGCCGCCGATGCTTGTGTTAAGGGACGGCTAATCAACGCCGGACAGAGTTGTATTGCAGCAAAGCGTTTTATTGTTGAGGAGAGTATATATTCCGTGTTTGAAGAGATTTTCGTCTCCAAACTTAATGATTTCAAGATGGGCGATCCACTCGATCCAACTACTGATTTTGGTCCTTTGGCGCGGTATAATCTGCGTGAGGATCTTCAAAGGCAGGTTGCAAACAGCATCAGCAAAGGTGCCCATCTGCTTACCGGCGGTGTGATGCCTGTCGGAATAGGAGCTTATTACCCTGCCACCGTGCTGTCGAATGTGTTGCCGGGTATGCCTGCCTATAATGAGGAGTTATTCGGGCCTGTGGCATCATTGATTAAAGCTTCGGATATTAACGAGGCCGTAAGGATTGCCAATGACACAACTTTCGGTCTTGGAGCTGCCATTTTCACTTCGGATGTGGAGCGGGTTCGTCCCATTGCCGAGAAACGATTAGATGCCGGATGTTGCTTTATTAACGATTTTGTACACAGCGACCCACGGCTGCCTTTTGGTGGCACTAAGGATAGTGGTATGGGACGCGAGTTGTCGCTCTATGGATTACTTGAGTTTGTGAATATAAAAACCATCTTTATCAGATAAGGCAATGAGCGAAGCTGAGCGGGCGATGAGTGCCCTGGCCGATTGGTGTGCACGACAAGAGAGATGTCTCTTTGACGCCCGACAAAAACTTGCATCTTACAGCATTGAAGATGATGAAAAGGAGCAGATTTTAAATAGGCTTATTGCAGAAGAGTATTTGGATGACAGCCGTTACAGCAGATTTTACGTTCGCGATAAATTCCGTTTCAATGGCTGGGGAAGGATAAAAATCCGCTGGCAGTTGTCGCATAAAAAGATTGACCGGAATATTATAGATGATGCACTCCAACTTATTGACGAGGTGGAGTATTTTGAGTCGCTTAATGATTTGCTCTCACGTAAGATAAAGACTTTGGCAGGCAAAGATTATCACTATATAAAAGGTTCATTATTACGATTTTCGCAATCAAGAGGATTTGAGTATGAGATTGCATTGAAAATAATCGACGAATTGATGATTCAATGTAAGAGAAAGTAGTAAATTTTGTATATTTAAGTCATGCAAAGCATCTATAATTTATTGATGTGTTAATCCTAAAATGAACGTATCAACAATGAAAACAATCAGATATTTTCTTGTTTTACTTTTTACGGTAATATCAATTTCGGCTTTTTCGGCACCCAAGAAGCCGGCCTGGGTTAAGCAACGACCTACCGATGGCAGCTACTATATTGGCATTGCCTTTGCCGACAAGCGTGGTAATGTGACTGATTATATGCAGGATGCACGCATGAGGGCATTAAGTGCTATGGCTTCGGAAATTAAAATTTCAATATCGTCAAACTCTGTTCTTCAGCAGGTAGAGAATAATACCGATATTTACCAACGCTATGAGTCGAAGATAAATTCATCGGTTATTCAAACCCTCGAAGGATATGAGGTTGAGACATGGGAAGATAAGAAGGAGTATTGGGTAATGATGCGCCTCTCGAAAGTGAAATACCAGATGCGGCAACAGATGAAACTCGACCAGGCCAAGATGGCTGCCTCAGTGTTGATTGACGAGGCCGAAAAGATGATTGTGAGCTATCAGCCCTATACTGCTCTGGATCTATATTTTAAGGCTGCACTGAGTATCAAGGATCACCTTGAGGCCGATTTAACCCATCGGAGTGCCACAGGTATGCGCGATATTGGAATGGAAATACTTAATGGAATAAACAACACCCTTCAAAAGATTGAAGTTCTCCCAGTGCAAAAAGTGATGACCATTGGCAGAGCCGGTGTTGCCAATATTACCCCTTCAGCTCGTGTAATGTTTGCCGGTGCTGAGGAATCACGTCCTGTTGCCGGTGTGCCGGTCAGGTACTCTTTTGTTTCAGGCTCCGGAAGTATAAAGGAGAGCAGCATAAGCGATTTGGAAGGTCTGGTATCAACCTCTGTCACTAAGTTAAGCTCAGGTATTAAGCGGCACGAGATTCGTATGGAGGTTGATATGGAGCAGTTGCATAAAAGCTTTGGTCAAAATGAGGATTTGTGGCAGATATTCCGTGGTAAAACTGCTGCACCCCAGTGTGTTGTGGTGGTTGAGCTTGAGAAAGTTGCCAGTACAATAGATATGAAGGAGGTTGTTTTTGAAGGTCGAAGAACATGTGAAACCCTGCAACGTGAAGTGCGCGCCATACTGGCTCAAAACTTTTTCAACTTCACCACAAAACCCGAAAATGCCTCGTACTCGGTTGATATTTATCCGGGCATATCTAAGAGTGAGATAAAGAGCGGTAACGGATATAAGGTTTTTATTGTCTATTTGGAGATGGGGATTACCATCACCGACACCAATACAGGCTACGAGGTGTTCAGCCATCATATATCCGGCATTAGAGGCTTTCAGCCCGGCAGCTTCGAACATGCGATAACTGCGGCCTGCAACAGTATGTATCAGAAATTTTTGGATGAGGTGATACCTGCAATGGAACAACTCGACTTGTGATTCATTGGTCTAATAGAGTTGCAGAAGAGGCAATACTAAATTTGGAGGGAGACGAACAATTTTATTTTTGGATTTGTTGTTTATAATTGGGTTGAATATAGATATTCTATGGATAGGCAAACAGGTAATAAAAAAGAAGAGATAAAGAATAATAGATTCAGGATGCCTGTATTGCTTGGGAAGTATCAAGATTTTGAATTCTCCGAACAAATTAAAGCCCGGATTATTTATTACATCTTCATTATAAGCTTTTTTACCATTGCAACTTCAATGATGGTAAATATATTTTCGATGGAGTCGGATTCGATTTTAAATAAGGGTATAGTAAGTATTATTATTACCAAATCAATTGTTCTATTTGCGCTTGTTTTTCTTTTTGTTCTTTTTATCAAAGGACATTATACCTTTACCGCCATCTCTCTGCTGATAATTCTTCAGTTGCTCCTATGGATATTAATGTTATCCAACAAAGAGAGTATTGCTGACCTTTATAGGGTATTTGCCCATATTGTTGCGCTCAACACACTGCTGCCTATCTTGTCGAACAATAAGGGCCGGACAATTTTGTTTTTCTTTATCTCAAATGCCCTCTTTATGTTTTTTTTGGCATTGAAGATGAATGCCAATATCCTCATTTTACCCTCCGAGCAGTTTTGGTTCTTCTTTACTGCATTAATGACGCTTGTGTTTATTTCGGTGGTAAGTTTTAATATATTTAAAATGAATAGCTTATCTCTTGAGCATTCAAGAGAGAAATTGGAAGAGAGTATTGCTGTCGAGGCCGAATTAAAACAGAGCGAGAAGAGATACAGGGAGTTGGCCGAGCTTCTGCCTCAAAGTATATTTGAGGTTAAAAGAGACGGTATATTGCTCTATATCAATAATGCAGGCCTTAAAATGATTGGCTATTCAAAAGATGATTTGCCTGCTGATTTTAATTTTATCAATATTATAGCACCCGAAGAGAGGGAGCTTATTATAACCAATGCCAGGAATTTTTTTATTACCGGTAAAAACTCTGCTCATGTTTATTCCGGACTGAGGAAAGATGGTCGTAGATTTCCTATCCGTTTCTTATCCTCGCCAATGATTGAAAATGGTGAGGTTATTGGTATGCGAGGTGTGGGAATAGATATCTCCGAACAGAAAGAGGCAGAGGAGGCCATCAGGGATACATTGCAGCTTTTCAGGACTATTATCGAATTTGCACCGCTGCCCATGCTGCTCTTCAATGATAAGATGCACATTCTGATGATCAACAATGCATTTAAACAGGTGTCGGGTTATGCCTATTCCGATATTACACGCGATGATGGTATCAGGGTGAAGAATCTTATTCCACCCGATGCACTGACAATGATAATAGATCTGCTTAATACTCATGGTTCTGTTGAAAATTTTGAGGTGCGCACCTATAAAAAGGATAGTAAAGCACTTGATATTTTGTTCTATTGCAAAAAAATAGTCATTAAGGGCAAAGAGGTATATCTGAGTACCTTTATAGACATGACTGAAAAAAAGCGCAATGAACTTGAACTTGAATATTATCGTGAAGACCTTGAGCGCCTTGTGCTTGAACGTACCGAGGAGCTGGCAATAAGCAACGATGAACTTCAGAATACCAACGATACTCTTAATCAGCAGCAGAAAGAACTTGAAAGAACACTGGAAGAGTTGAAGAGTGCCGAGAAGCAACTATTTATCGCCGATAAGATGGCTTCGCTCGGAATGCTTGCTGCCGGTATTGCGCATGAGATTAACAACCCGCTCAATTTTATTAAGGGTGGAATTTATGGGTTGGAGCTGTTTTTTCAGGATAATCTTCCTGTCGAAAAGCAGGAAGAGGCTATGCCACTGATTGTTGCCATTGATAAAGGCATTGATAGGGCTGCCGACATTGTGAAAAGCCTTAATCGGTTTAACAGGCAGACAGATAATCGGCATGAAGAGTGCAATCTGCACTCAATCATTGAGGATTGCTTAATTTTGTTGGACAATCAAATGAAAAACAGAATTACAATAGTGAAAAATTATAATGCTACACAGTACTTATTTTATTATAACCAGGGTCGAATCAATCAGGCGATTATCAATCTGCTTGCCAATTCCGCCCAAGCTATCAAAGGAGAAGGAAAAATTGAGATTACTACCTCAAATCAGAATAATTCACTATTTTTGATGATTAGTGACACTGGTGGTGGAATAGATGAAAAACACATGAGTCATATATTCAATCCGTTCTTTACCACCAAGGAACCGGGGCAGGGTACCGGGCTTGGATTGTCTATCACATTTCAGATTATCAAAGAGATAGATGGTGAGATAGAGTATGTTTCCACGCTTGGCGAAGGTACCACCGTCACTGTTAGAATACCATTAATACAATGAAAAATGAGCGATAAGGCAACCATTTTATATATAGATGATGAACCGTTAAATATAATGCTTTTCTCTATTAACTTTAAAAAGCAGTTCAATGTCATTACCGGTACTTCGGGGCTTGAAGGTTTGGATTTGTTGAAGAAAAATCCGGAAATAAAATCTGTCATCAGCGATATGAAGATGCCGGGCATGAATGGTATTGAATTTATTTCCAAAGCGAAAGAATTTTCACCCAATACCAATTACTATATTCTTACGGGGTATGATATTACGCCTGAAATACAGAGTGCTTTGAAAACCAGACTTATAAGACAGTATTTTAGTAAACCGGTAAACTTCAAGGAGGTTGAGAAAATTATTGTCAGTGAACTGTAAAATAAAACCCGGATGGAAATTCCGGGTTTTATTTTTAGTGCAATAAAGTTAATCAACGGGTTATTACACCAATCTCACCCATCGAAATCCAGTCTTCATTCAGAATTCCTTTTCTGCTCTGGAACTTGAAGTAGCGGGCATCAACAGGTTTTTTAAATATCACATCCTGGTGGACAGGACTGTTGAGCATGTTGTCGAAAACCCCGTTGGTAATAACGGGTGTCCAATTTTTGCCATCCATACTTACAAAGAAGTCGTATCGCTCAATGGTGCCACTTTTGTTACCGTCATTTCTGGGTGTGTAGCTGAATCCTTTAAGAGTGTGGGTTTCACCCATATCCACCGAAATGAAATGGGGATGTTTTACGGTGGGATGATTCCAAACCGAATGCCACATTGTGGACAGGTTGTCGTCAATTGCCATCTCGGCCTCATGCCCGGTTACAAAATCGCTGAATCCGGTTACTTTCCAACTCTTCTTTGTAATATCGAAGTTGCGCGTCACCGTACTTCCCGATTTCTGGAAATTATCAATAAACGATCGAGCCTTTATGATACCTCCTTTTTCCATCAGAAATGGTTTTTCAAAAATCGGTGAGTCAGCAGTGGGTTCACTTCCATCAGTGGTAAATGTTATAACCGTTGATGGTGATTCAGAGCCAATTGATACTACTCCGTCTTTATTTCTGCTTATGACAGGGTCGGAGAGGAGCCCGGGAGCCTTGTACAGTGCAAATTCAGAAATTAGTGCTCCGTCACGTGCCTCTTTGATAATCAGGCGGACTTTGCAGGTTTTTACCGGACGATGGCGAAGCATCTTTTT
>JBDHYT010000031.1:0-12897 GCA_039811485.1 Marinilabiliaceae bacterium
ATGCTTTTTGATAATTTTGTAAGTGTTACAGTTAGGATTTCAAATCCTATTCCAACAGCCCCTCGTTGCAAACGAGGGGCAGCAGGGGCATAAAGGGATTTCAAATCTTGCTCTACCCCTCGTTTGCAACGAGGGGTTAATGGTTAAAGCATTTGTAATGCTTTTTGATAATTTTGTAAGTGTTACAGTTAGGATTTCAAATCCTATTCCAACAGCCCCTCGTTGCAAACGAGGGGCAGCAGTGGCATAAAGGGATTTCAAATATTGTGTTCTATCCCTCGTTTGCAACGAGGGGTTAATGGTTAAAGCATTTGTAATGCTTTTTTAAAATGTTGTAAGCGTTACTTTTTAGGATTGCAAATCCTATTCCAACAGCCTCTCATTGCAAACTATGCAGAAGTGTTTTTTATTCTTAAAATCATTAACTTTATAGAATTAGTAATCAAGTGTTAATCTATAAATATGTCCGGCGACAATTATTTTATTACAGATCAAAATGCTGTGTACTTCCTGACTTTTACTGTAGTTGAGTGGGTTGATGTTTTTACACGGAAAGAATATAAAATACAGATTGTAGATTCTCTTAATTATTGTATAGACAATAAAGGTTTAGAAGTGTTTTCGTGGTGTTTAATGTCTAATCATCTTCATATTGTTTGTAGGGCCGGTAATGGTTATAAGTTGAGTGATATTATTCGGGATTTTAAGAAGTTTACTGCTAAAGCCATTATTAATTTGGTTATAGAAGGGCCGGAAAGTAGAAAAGATTGGCTTTTGTATAGATTTCAATATGCTGCTAAGTTCAATAATAAAAATATAACATATAAATTCTGGCAAGATACCAATCATGCAATACTATTAGATAGCAATTATTTAATTGATCAAAAAATTGAGTATATCCATAATAATCCGGTAAAGGCATTAATTGTTTCAAAAGCTGAAGACTACCTGTTTAGTTCCGCAAGGGATTATTCAGGTGAAAAAGGGTATGTTAAGATTTCAGGAGAATTATGATTTTAGGATTTCAAATCTGGTTCTTCCCCTCGTTTGCAACGAGGGGTCAATGGTTTAGCATTTGCAATGCTTTTTTAAAATGTTGTAAGCGTTACTTTTTAGGATTTCAAATCCTATTCCAACAGCCCCTCGTTTCAAACGAGGGGCATAAAGGGATTTCAAATCTTGTTCTCTACCCCTCGTTTGCAACGAGGGGTCAATGGTTTAAGCATTTGTAATGCTTTTTTAAAATATTGAAATTGATATTTTTCAGGATTGCAAATCCTATTCCAACAGCCCCTCGTTTCAAACGAGGGGCATAAAGGGATTTCAAATTTGGTTCTTCCCCTCGTTTGCAACGAGGGGTTTAATGGTTTAGCATTTGTAATGCTTTTTAAAATATTGAAATTGTTATTTTTTAGGATTTCAAATCCTATTCCAACAGCCCCTCGTTGCAAACGAGGGGCATAAAAGGTTGTCAAATCTTGTGCTCTACCCCTCGTTTGCAACGAGGGGTTAATGGTTAAAGCATTTGTAATGCTTTTTGATAATTTTGTAAGTGTTACAGTTAGGATTTCAAATCCTATTCCAACAGCCCCTCGTTTGCCGCTCGTGCCGATAACTATCGGTACGCTTGGTATGCCAAGAAATGAGGGCAGCAACAAACGTCGGGTAGCACTGTTAATCACACCAATTCTTTATATATTTGTAACTTATAATTTTAAAAATAAGATAATGAGATATTTATTATTGAGTTTTGTGTTGATGGCGGGGATGCTCTCTTCTGTGTTTGGGCAGGGTGTGCTGATACCACAGCCAGTTGAGCGTAATGATAAGCAGGGTGAGTTTATTCCCAATGATAAAACCACTTTTTATATCAATATTAAGGGTGAAGGTTACGATGTGCTGAAGTCACAACTTGAGGCACTGTCATTTACTTTAAAGGCATCACCGTCAAAAAAATCAAATCAGATTTCACTGTTTGTTGATAAAAAACTGGGACGTACACTGGGTGAGGAGGGCTACCGCCTGGTTGCCGACCGTAATGGTGTAACCATCAGTGCACCATCAGAAAAGGGGCTGTTTTATGGTATTCAGACCCTTCGTCAGCTGTCGCTTGAAAAGAGGACAGGTGACAAGGTTGTACTTCCTGCTGTTGAGATAACCGACTATCCACGGTTTGGATACAGAGGGATGCATCTTGATGTGTCGCGCCATTTTTATTCAATCGATTTTATCAAGAAGCAGCTTGATATAATGGCGTTTTATAAGTTCAATAAGTTTCACTGGCACCTGACGGATGGTGCAGGCTGGAGACTTGAGATAAAAGCGTATCCTGAACTTACCCGACAGGCAGCATGGCGTCATGGAAACACATGGAAAGAGTGGTGGACAACTGGCCGCCGCTATGCGCATGAGGGCGAAGAGGGAGCTTATGGCGGGTATTATACCCAGGAGCAGGTACGTGAAATAGTTAAATATGCAGCCGACCGTAATATTACCGTTATACCTGAAATCGAGATGCCAGGTCACTCGGAGGAGGTACTGGCTGTTTATCCAAACCTTTCATGTAGTGGTGAGCCATATACCGCGTGTGAGTTTTGTGTTGGTAATGAGGATGTTTTTACATTTCTTGAGACTGTACTTACTGAAGTTATGGATCTTTTCCCATCAGGATTTATACATATTGGTGGTGATGAAGCAAATAAAGAGCATTGGAAGAAGTGCCGCAAATGTCAGAAACGCATTAAGGATAATGACCTGAAGGATGAAGATGAGCTTCAGAGTTATATGATTAAACGGATGGAACGTTTCCTTAGCAGTCACGGACGCCGCCTGGTGGGCTGGGATGAGATACTTGAAGGAGGCCTGGCACAGGGAGCTACAGTAATGTCGTGGCGTGGTGAGCAGGGTGGTATTGATGCCGCCCGTATGGGACATGATGTGATAATGACTCCCGGTGAGTATTGCTATTTCGATCAGTATCAGGATAATCCTATGAAGCAGCCTGAGGCGATTGGCGGATATCTTACCATCGATAAGGTCTATTCGTACGATCCTGTTCCTGCTGAACTTACTTCGGCTGAGGCAAAACACATTCTGGGGCCACAGGCCAACGTATGGGCCGAATATATGAGCACTCCCGAACATACACAGAGAATGATATTTCCGCGGTTGATAGCATTGAGTGAGGTGGCATGGAGCCCCGTTGAGAATAAAAACTGGCAGATATTTAAAACAAAACTTGATACCCACTTCGATTTCCTGAGGAGCAATGGAGTATCTGTCTCTCCATTGTCGAGTGAGATAGAAGCCACCCGCGAGGTTGATCTGTTGAGTAAGGTTATTAAGGTTACTCTTTTTAACGATGTGGATCAATCCAAAATCTATTTCACAACCAACGGTCTTGAGCCAAATCTTACTTCAGAAGAATATACAAAACCGATTTTGATAGACCGTTCTACTATTATCAAGGCTCAGGTATATAAAAACAATGCGCCTTATGGCGATGTGCAGGAGTTTGTGGTTGATATTCACAAGGCTCTGGGCAAACCTATAACAGTTACAGGCATCAATAGCGGTTACCCTGCTGCAGGCCAGATTTCGCTGGTTGATGGTCAGGTGGGAACACTTGCCTACAAGGATAAGATATGGCAGGGATATACCGAACCAATGACTGCTGTTATTGATATGGGGTCGGTACAGCCCATCAGTTATGTGAAGGCACGCTTTATGCAGCTTGTGGGACCGTGGATATGGCTACCGTCAAAAGTTATTGTTTCGGTTTCGGATGATGGTGAGAATTATACCGAAGTCGGAGTTGATACTCATAATATTCCTGCTGATACCGATAAGCTGATATTCCATGTTATGGGATTTGAGGGTAAGGCAAAAGGACGCTATATTAAGTTTGAAGCTAATCCCTATGGAAAGTATGGTGCGGTGATGTTTACTGATGAGATAGTGGTTTATTGATAATATTTGGCGGAGAGAATATCTCCGCTAATTTTTTTCATTCTTCTAATCGTTTGATTGATTGGTATATGATTTTTCTGATTAATTATTTATCACCAAATTATTTTCTAATAGTTGGTTTGTTTAAAATAAGTTACTATATTTGCAATCGCAATTGAGAAGGTGATTGTAATTATACACAAGATATATTGCGGGGTGGAGCAGTTGGCAGCTCGTTGGGCTCATAACCCAAAGGTCATCCGTTCGAGTCGGGTCCCCGCTACTATGAAGTCTGGAGATAAATTTCCAGGCTTCACAAAAAGATAATATTGATATTTAAGATACATTGCGGGGTGGAGCAGTTGGCAGCTCGTTGGGCTCATAACCCAAAGGTCATCCGTTCGAGTCGGGTCCCCGCTACTACGAAGAGAGAGTTTCAGGAATGAGGCTCTCTTTTTTTGTTTCTTCTGTATGCTTTTGTAATTTGTTGTTCGATATTTTTATTGCATTGCACAAATGCTTATCTTAACACTTCCAAAGTACACTCAAATTATTGAATTTTATGCATCCACTCATAAATAAAGATTCGTGGCTGGCTCCCTTTGCCGGACAGTTGCAGGGACGTCGTCAGCGTTTTACCGACAAACTGAGTTATATCAACGAACTCAACGGGTCGCTCTATAACTTTGCCTCTCTGCATCTTCGCATGGGGCTTCAACGTACACAGAGCGGATGGACATTCAGGGAGTGGGCTCCCAATGCAACTGCAATTTATCTAATTGGTGACTTGTCGGGCTGGAGAGAACTGCCCCAGTATTCCATGACCCGTACCGATAACGGTATATGGGAACTTTCGATGCCTTATGATGCCTTACGGCATGGTGAGTTGTATAAGCTGAGTGTTCATTGGGAAGGGGGACATGCTAACCGCATCCCGTCATTTGCCAACAGGGTTGTTCAGGACGAGGCGACACTTATATTTTCGGCTCAGGCATGGGAACCTGCCGAACCATTTGAGTGGAGCGACAGAGAGTATGTTACCCCGGGTGGGCAACGGCTTATTTATGAGGCACATGTTGGTATGTCGTCCGAAGAAGAGGGTGTTGCTTCGTTCGACTATTTCCGCGAAAATGTTTTGCCTCATATACATTCGCTCGGTTATAATACCATTCAGCTTATGGCGGTGCAGGAACATCCCTATTATGGCAGTTTCGGTTATCACGTAAGCAACTTTTTTGCCGTCTCATCGCGCTTTGGGACTCCAGACGACCTTAAAAGACTTATCAACGAGGCACATCGCCTTGGCATTGCCGTTATTATGGATGTTGTTCACTCTCACTCTGTTAAGAATGAAGAGGAGGGGCTCAGCCGTTTTGACGGCACCGCTGACCAGTATTTTCATTATGGCGACAGGGGCAATCATCCTGCATGGGATAGTCGCTGTTTTGATTATGGTAAGGATGAGGTTGTACGGTTTTTGCTATCCAATATTCGTTACTGGCTCGAAGAGTATCATTTCGACGGTTTTCGTTTCGACGGTGTTACCAGTATGCTCTATCTCGACCACGGGTTGGGAAAAGATTTTGTGTCGTATTCCGACTATTTCACAGGTAACGAAGATGAAGATGCAGTTCTTTATCTCACTTTAGCCAATAAACTGATTTTCGACATCAATAAAAATGCGATATCGGTGGCCGAAGAGATGAGCGGTTTTCCGGGTATTGCCGGCTCCATAGCCGATGGTGGCGTAGGATTCAACTACCGTCTGTCGATGGGAGTGCCCGATTACTGGATTAAGCTTATAAAAGAGGTGCCCGACGAACAGTGGCCGGTAGGCAGAATATTTCACGAACTCACACAACACCGCCCCGAAGAGAAGACCATCAACTATGCCGAGTCGCACGACCAGGCACTAGTAGGCGATCAAACAATCATATTCAGGCTTTTGGATAAAGAGATGTACTACTCTATGGATAAACATACCCAAAGTATGATTATCGACCGGGGCATAGCTCTCCATAAAATGATCAGGCTGATAACTCTTTTTACCTCTTCGGGCGGATATCTGACCTTTATGGGTAATGAGTTTGGCCATCCGGAGTGGATTGACTTTCCCCGCGAGGGAAACAACTGGAGCTACAGACATGCCCGCAGACTTTGGTCTATTGCCGGCAATATGGAGCTTAGATATCACTGGCTGATGGAGTTCGACAAAGAGATGATTGGGGCGTATAAGCAGGCAGGTACAGAGACAGACTATGTGACATTGTGTGCCGATAATGACCATGACCAGGTGCTTGCCTTTATGCGCGGCGAATATCTGGTGGTGTTTAATTTTAATCCTATTCATTCCTATACCGATTATGGCATTCCTGTACCCCGTGGTAAATATGGTATGTGCCTCTCCACGGATGAAGGGCGTTTTGGAGGATACGACAGGGTGGATAAGTCGTATATATACTATTCGGAGCATCTGCCCTTCGAAAAAGATAAGCATATTGTTAAGTTGTATCTCCCGGCGCGTACTGCCATGATTTTTAAACGACAGGAGATAGCAAGGATGCGTTAAGTGAACCTTGTTATAATATTTTGCTCTAACAGACCCGGTGAATGCCGGGTTTTTGTTTTTGATAATATTTACTCAATTTGTGCCGTGTTGGTTTTAATTTTTCAGTAAACATCTAAAGTTAAGAATAAATTTTCATTTCTTGTTGTAATCTCATAAACTAATTGAAATTATGATGTTTTTTTTCATTATTTCAATTGTTTTTTATTATATTGCATTTAACCTTTACTTAACCTTTGTCTTTTGATGAATCAACATCACCGGCCGAATTGTTTTATTGGGCCAAACCGTTTGTTTTCATTGAAAGTTTGTAGTATGATTTTGGCAGAATGGCAGGTTATTGTTTTGGATAAGACGAATTTAACCTGGTCTGCAGTTGCAGACTCATTATTATATTATCTAACTTTAATGAATAAAACATGAAAAAACTTTTACTTTTTGCAGCAGTATCCATACTGTCTGTTGGGCTTGCTCAGGCCCAGAAACAACATGGAGCAAATACCATCTCTTCTAAAGTGGAGCCTCTTAGCTCTGTTGTAGGCTCAGGTAAAGTTAATGCCATAGCCGGAATGGAAGTAGTTGCTGAGCAGCAGGCCAGCGAAGTCAGGCGTGTATCTACTGCTGCCGGAGTTGCCCTTTATCAGTCAGGGTTTGAGAATTCAGAGGATTTGCAAGATTGGCTCTCACTCGATTTGGATGGTTTGGAATTGGCTGGTCGTAATCCTAGTGGCTGGTTCGTAGCGCAGGAAACTCCCGAGAATAGAGTTCTTGTAAGTCAATCGTATGTGAAAGATGGTGTGGTAGGTAATGTTGATGACTGGGCAATTTCACCGGCAATCGAAATTCCAAATGATGAGATGGATTATGCCTTTTCGTGGGATGCGCGTGCATCAAATGCCAGTTATCCCGATGGCTATGAGGTGAGGATTGCAGATGCCGAATTATTCTTTGAAGCATGGGATGCTCTTCCCGAAGAAGCTACCAGAGAGGAACTTAAGGCAACTTTAGTTGCTAATTCTGAAGTTGTATTTACTATTGCAAAGGAGGCTGCGGTTTGGACTTCAAGGTTCCAGAATATAAATGCCAAATATAAGGGCAAACACGTGGTGGTTATATGGCGCAATAACTCTAACGACCAGGAACGTCTGTTTTTGGATAATGTGAAATTCTATCAAAAACCTGAATTTGCTGCCTCTGTTGCTATTACTGCTGCACCTGTGGTTGCATATACAATTGTTCCCGAGTTTTTGAAGCGCGATTTGGGTGGTCAGTTAACAGCCAAAATAACCAATACGGGAAGTAAGGATATTTTAGGGCTGGCAATAGAATCAGTACAGTATAAGGATGACAATGATGTGGATTCACATAAAGTTTCGGTAGAAAAGCTAGATGTTGGTGCAGCGGTAAACTATACCAGCAAAGGGTATCTGATGGATTATGGAGCCGCTGTTGGTCAGGTAAGCGAATATGTATTTACCGTTGATGTGACCGATGCCGATAATAATATTGAAGAGTATGTGGAGTCGGCTCCTGTTAACGGACCTCAGTTAAGCACCAATATTTATGCACGTGATAACGGTGTGCAGAAAAATGGAATGGGTGTAAACCCTGCCGGCACCACACTTAAGCATATTGGTATGGTATTTGGCTTTCCCAAAAACACTTATTTGGAAGAGGTTGGTTTTACACTTGTACAACCTACTGTTGCTACTACTAAGGTAAATATTTATAATAGTAATTACCAGCTTGTAGCTTCTTCTCTTCCGGTTACTGTTACTCCGGGGGTAAAACAGCTTTATACCGCCACCTTCGAAACTCCACTTCATTTGATGGCAGGAACCTATTTGGTTACTATTGAGGAAGAACCCGGGAAATCTCTCTCTTTGATGGCATGTACAAATAATATTGGAGTTCAGACCTATTTCTTTATAGATAAATGGTATGGACCGGCGAATTATACATTTAATATTCGTTTGAAAGTGAAGGAAGGCTGGGCTACATCTGTTGATGAGACTGCGGCTGCCTCGTTTGCTGTGGTTGCCAACGGCAACGCTTTGTCATTACACAACGGCTTGGTGGGTAGTGTGGCTGAAGTATATAACGTTGCAGGTCAGAAAGTGGCAACGGTTAAAGTTGATTCGGCCAATCAGCAGTTGGGCTCATTCGATAATGGAATATATATTGTACGGATAGCTGCCGAAAACGTAAAAGTACTTGTTAAATAATTGGTTTTGGAGAGGAGGATGGGTTTGCCCGTCCTCCTTAACTGTTTATTGTACTATATCAAAGAGTAGTATTATTATAACTATTTTGGCATAACTTAACCTTATTCTTTTATGAAAAACAAATTGGTATTTACCATTTTTGTCTGGCTGTTGTGCATTGCCACCTATGCTCAAACCATTGAAATTGGCGGTGTGGTAATTTCATCAGAAGATAATCAGCCTATCATAGGCGCTGCCGTTGTAATTCCCGAAACATCGATAGGAACCGTTACCGACGTTAATGGCCGGTTTTCTCTTAAAATTCCGGCAGATACAAAACAGATAAAAGTATCATTCATTGGAATGGCTTCGCGCTCCATGTCACCCAAAGCTAATATGACAATTATTCTCGACCCTGATATGCAGAAGGTTGAGGAGGTTGTGGTTACCGGTTATCAGAAAGTTGACCGTAAGATGTTTACCGGTTCTGCCTCTGTGGTGAAGGCCGATGAGGCTAAGATTGAAGGCGTTACCGATGTCAGCCGTATGCTTCAGGGAAAGGCCTCGGGAGTTCAGGTTACCAACGTATCGGGCACATTTGGTGCGGCACCCAAAATCAGGGTCCGTGGAGCCTCATCCATCTATGGAAACCAGACTCCACTCTGGGTGGTAGATGGTGTAGTGCTTGAAGATATGGTCGAAATATCGGCCGATGCTCTTTCGTCGGGTAATGCCGCCACGCTTATCAGTTCTGCTGTGGCAGGACTTAATGCCGATGATATCGAGAGTTTTCAAATTCTTAAAGATGCCTCTGCAACAGCACTCTATGGTGCCAGAGCGATGAATGGCGTTGTGGTAATTACAACAAAAAAGGGAAAAAAAGGAACCGCAAGGATTAATTATACCGGTGAGTTTACCGTGAGGCTTAAGCCCAACTACGGTAGTTACAATATAATGAACTCGCAGGAACAGATGTCGGTTTACGACGATATGGAACAGAAGCATTGGTTAGATCATGCACGTATGTTCCGTGCCAAAGATGGTGGTGTTTACAATAAGATGTATCTGCTTATCGACCAGTATGATGCCTCTACCGGCCAATTCGGACTTGCTAATACTACGCTGGCAAAACTGCAGTATCTGCAACAGGCCGAGATGCGCAACACCGACTGGTTTGATGTGCTTTTCAAAAATACAGTTCAGCAAAATCACTCTCTTTCAATATCTTCGGGTAGCGACAAATCCAATACTTATGCTTCGTTAAGCTATTTCACCGACCCGGGATGGACAGCATCCGACAAGGTGGATAGGTTTACTGCCAATATGAACTCCACCTACGAGATTACAAAAAAGCTAACAATCGGTCTTGCCACTAATGCATCGTTGCGTCTTCAGCGCGCACCCGGTACTCTTAACCGTACCGCCAATGTGGTGGAGGGTGAGTATAGTCGCGATTTCGATATAAACCCTTTCAGCTATGCCCTGAATAGTAGCCGTGCACTTTCGGCAACCGACACCTACAGACGCAATTATGCCGATTTCAACATACTCACAGAGATGAACAATAACTTTATCGACCTTGATATGTTGGACACCAAGTTTCAGATAGACCTTGGCTACAAGCCTGTTAAAGGTCTGGAATTTAATGCTATTGGTGCCATCCGTTATGCTAAGTCAACCCGCGAGCATCGCATCAAAGAGCAGTCGAACATGGCACTTGCATATAAATCGGCAGCCGATGCTATTATCCGCGACAACAATAACTTCCTGTGGCGCGACCCCGACAACCCCAATGCACTTCCAATAGTAGTGATGCCAAAGGGTGGTTTTTACAATACCGAGGATAATGCACTTCTTAACTATTATTTCAGAGGTTCGGTCAGCTACAACAATATATTTAAAAGTGTGCATGCAGTCAATTTCCTGTTTGGTAGTGAAGTGAAGATGACCGACCGCTTGGCACGTTACAACAATGGTTATGGCTATCAATGGAACAGGGGCGGAGTACCTTTTGTTGATTATCGTGTAATACGCCAGATGCTCGACGGAGGTGGCAACTACTACGGAATGGGCGAGACTTATGATAGGTTTGCTGCTTTTTTTGGTACTGCAACATACTCATACAATGGAACATATACTCTTAATCTTACCTCGCGGTACGATGGATCCAACCGGCTAGGAAGAGCCAAATCGGCACGCTGGCTGCCTACCTGGAACGTTAGCGGATCGTGGAATGTGGGGAATGAGGGTTTTATGCTCGATAATCCTGTTATTTCCACACTTATTCTTCGTGGCACTTACGGTCTGGTGGCAAGCATGGGGCCTGCCGACAATGCCTTGGTTGTGTTGCGCAACGATGTTACTTATCGTCCATACCAGGATGACAAAGAGGGATATATCTATATCGAATCGTTGGAAAACAGTGAGTTGACATGGGAGAAGCAGCATGAGCTTAATGTTGGTATTGACCTTGGGCTGTTCAACAATATTGTGAGTATCAGTAGTGATGTGTATAAACGGAAAGGATTCGACCTGATTGGTGTTGTGCGTACTTCGGGTATTGGTGGTGAACTTCAGAAATATGCCAACTTTGCAAATATGGAGGCTCAGGGTGTTGAGTTTTCGGTGAATACACGCTTGTTGCGGAATGTAAACTGGTCATGGACTGTCAATGGTACCTTTGCCTACAACGAGAATGAGATTACCAACCTTAAGTCGCGCCCCCGCGTAATCGATATGGTTGCCTCCGAAGGTGCACCTCTGGAAGGATATCCGGTCCGAAGCTTATTCTCTATACCGTTTAAAGGCTTGGATGGTAATGGTTTCCCGTTGGTAGTGAACGAAAAGGGAGATGTGACCAATGGCGGAGTCTATTTCCAGGAACGTACAGAGACTAATTATCTTAAATACGAAGGTTCCATTGACCCCAAAACCATTGGCGGATTGGAAAACTCCGTTAAGTATAAAAATTTCAAACTCGATCTATATTTTACCTATCAGTTTGGTAATGTCATTCGTCTTTATCCATCTTTCAGCTCGCAGTATTCCGATTTGGACGCCATGCCTAAGGAGATGAAAAACCGATGGATGAAGCCTGGCGATGAGGCCTTTACATCTATACCGACCATTGTGTCGCTGCGTCAGCTTAACGAAAATTCCGACCTCCGTATAGGCTACAATGCTTATAACTACTCTACTGCCAGGGTTGCAAAGGGCGATTTTGTGCGATTGAAGGATGTAACCCTTACCTATGAGTTTGGCAAAAATGTTGTTAGCAAGGTAGGGTTGACCAATCTTCAACTCAAGGCTGTTGTCTCTAACCTGTGGCTAATCTATGCCGATAAAAAACTCAATGGTGTAGATCCGGAGTTTAACCAGAGTGGTGGTGTGGCTATGCCTATGCCGCGTCAGCTTACTTTTGCCCTCAGAGCCAATTTTTAATGGATGATTTCAATTTAAAATTTACCGAGATGACTAAAAACAGATATAGACTATGGTATCGGGCAGCAGAGAGACCATTTGTAGCTGTGGCTGCAACAATACTTTTGAGTACCGGAGCGTTTATGTTCCAGGGTTGTAACGACTTCCTCGATCAGGTGCCCGATAATCGTACCGAACTTTCTGACGTGGAGAGTGTTAAAGAGATGCTTACATCGGCTTATCCTGCCTATTCGTACTTTTGGTTTACCGATGTGATGAGCGATAACGCCACCGATTTGGGTTCTACCGCTCCTGCCGATACAAAAACCAATCGCGAAAACTACTACTGGGAGCCGGTTTCGAGCGATGCACAGGATAGTCCCAACGGATACTGGACACAGTGCTACAATGCAATTGCTGCAGCCAATCATGCACTTAGGGCAATAGAGGAACAGGGTAATAAGCCCGGGCTTCAACCATATAAAGGAGAGGCACTTATTTGTCGTGCATACGCCCATTTTATGCTTGTCAATATTTTTGCCGAGCACTATAATCCAGCTACGGCCGCCACCGCTCTTGGTGTTCCCTATGTCACCAAGCCCGAGACAACAGTTTTTGGGAACTATAGCCGGCAAACAATGCAAGAGGTTTACGATGCCATCGAAAAAGATATTACCGAAGGATATCCTCTGTTGCGCAACGACGCTTTTACCAAACTAAAATGGCATTTTAATAAAGCTGCTGCCGAAACTTTTATTT
>JBDHYT010000032.1:0-12867 GCA_039811485.1 Marinilabiliaceae bacterium
CCGTTTTTCACACCCTTTGTCTCAATGATGTTTTCACCCACTCTGAGTTTTACTCCGCTGAAGATATAGTGAACATCGCTGGTTCCTTGTACAAAATCCTTCACCTCAACACCATTCAAAATCAACTTGGGAGTACCGATGTTGGAATAGACAGTGATGTCGGTCACCTCATTTTCACGCCTGTCGTTACGTCGCTGGGTAAGATAAAGCACAGGCTCCTTGCTCCAGTTTGCCTTATACCAGTAGAAACCATCCTTTTTCACCTTCCGGTCGAAGGTAACCAGTCCCTTCATGTTTCGGGCATAAACACCACCCTGGGCCGACATTGGTGTACCGAAGTCAAACATATTCCAGATATATGATGCAAGCAGATAGGGATGCTTTTTGATTACTCCCCACTGAACCTCATGGAAGCGGGTTCCCCAGGTTTCGTAGTACATCTTGTCGTATCCGCAGCAGTCGCCTATATCGGTAATATCCTCTTTCTGCTGATTGATATTTGCCTCACCGCCGTACTCCGAGAAAATTATCTTATGATTCGGAAACTCCTTTTCAACCTTTTCAACCCACTTCTCGATATCGCCCATACGGCCGCCATACCATCCGAAGTAATGGTTAATTCCCTGTATATCTGCATTATTATTGGCAGTGGCATCAATAGTATTGTAACCACTTACCGAAACTGTATATCTGTCAGGGTCTTCAGTTTTTGCAAGGTCGTGAAGTGCTATAGTCAACGGAATTGTCTGCTCAAACGGCGAGTAAACCTCGTTATGCAATCCCCAGATATAGATACTTGGGTGGTTGAAATTCTGACGGATAAGCTCTGTCATCTGCTGTTTTGCATTCTCCTCCTCATAAGTAGTAACCTGATTTAAAAACGGAATCTCAGCCCACACCATCAGCCCCATGCTGTCGCATTTTGAGTAGATATAGTCTGCCTGCTGATAGTGTGCCAGCCTGATAGTGGTGGCACCTACCTCCTTAATCATTTCCATATCGGCATCGTGCTCTTTGGTGGTAAGCGCACTTCCCCTTCCAAGCCAGTCCTGATGACGGCACACTCCATACATAGGATATTTCTTACCATTAAGGAACATCCCTTCGTAGTTGCGGAATTCAAAATGACGGAATCCCAGAGGCTGCACCACCTCATCAAGCACAACTCCGTTTTTCACAAGGCGTGTTACACAACGGTACAGATACGGGTCGTCAACACCCTGCCAGCGACGTGGATTCTTAACCAGGACGCTGTTTGTATAAATCTGCCGTCCCTGAACGCCCACAGTAACCTTCTGAGACTTTGAAGCAACCAGACGGCCGTTCATATCAGCAATTGAAGTTACAATCTCAATGTCCTGAGGTGTGGTCTCCTTATTCTCAACCTTAACAGTAACAATAGCTTTTGCATTTCCCGAAACGGGAGTCTCCTGACGGATATAAACCCCTGGCGAAGCATAATCTGTTACTGCAATATTAACTTTTGACGTTACAATAAGCTGAATGTCACGATATATACCTCCGTAAACACCAAACAGAACATTGTTAACCGGAACCACGTCAGGGCGTGCCGTATTATCAACCTTAACTATAATCTCATTGTCCTGTCCGTATTTCAGCAGACGTGAAATCTCAAATGCAAATGCCGAATATGCACCCTTATGACGGCCTGCAAACTGGTTGTTAACATACACCTCGGCAACAGAACCAACACCTTCGAAACGAAGGAAGGTTCGTTTGTCTTTTTGTGATTCTTCGGCAAAATAACTCTTTTTATACAGAGCCTCTCCGGTGTAGAAACGCTCCTGCGGATTACGGAATGCACTCATATTTGCCATTGCCTGCTGCATATCATCGGCATTCCAGGTATGCGGGATAGTAACTTTCAGCCAGTTACCTCCCGTAATGTCGGTTGCAAACAGTGATGCACTTTTGTTGAACGGACCTTTTTTAAAGCTCCAGCCATCATTAAAACTGCTAACCTCACGAGCCCATGTTCCTGATGTAATCATCAGCATAAGGAAAAGGGACAATCCTGCCTTTAGTTTCATATTGTTGTTTTTTTATTGTTTTCAGTTCATTTTGTATAACTCCGATGCAGCCAGCAGAAACGCACCTGCACCATATACTGCAGTCATCTCTTTGTCAACCTTTTTGGGGTCGGCACCAATTGGCTGAACCCAGCCCAGTTTTCCATCATCATCGACGGCGGTCAGTAGAGATTTCCACGCCTTTTCAAGCGGCCCGGCAAATTTGTTTTTGTCAAGAATACCACTGTTAATACCATAGGCCAGTGCATAAGTAATCATCGAAGTAGCACTTGTCTCGGGGCTTGGGTAACTCTCAGGATCGAGAAGGCTTGCATGCCAGAATCCGTCAGCCTGCTGAAGTTCAACAAGGCGGGTCAGCATGGTACGCAACAGATTGGTGTAAAACGGACGCAACTGTGAATCGGCAGGGAGTAACTTCAGAATATTGGCAACTCCGGCAACCACCCAGCCATTGCCACGTCCCCAGAAGACTTTTTTACCGTTGGCCTCACGCTTATCAAAATAGCTGTCGTCACGGAAAAACAGATTCTCATCTTTGTCAAACAGATGATTGTAAGTAGCCATAAACTCCTTATGGGCATATTCGACATAAGCTACATTGCCTGTAATTTTAGTCATCCCGAAATAAACCGGCGGAGCCATAAACAGGGCGTCACACCAGGTCCAGCGCTGTTTGCTTCTGTAACTCATCTCCTCACTTGCGGGACTGGCCATTATTGTATCAAGCCGGTGCTTAAGAGCCTCAATAGCTTTGGCAGTTCCATACCTCTGATAATAAGCTTCGTAAAACTGACCGATACACAACTCATCGGCATGATAAAGCCAGTAGTGTGGATAGTTAATGAAGTTTGCCGGAATCTGCCAGCTGTTGACCTCTCCTATCTTAAAATTCAGCCACTCGGCATATCTCTCATTTACAGGAGTTACCTCCGACCAGTTCATCAGCCCAAGGTAAAACACACTGTTGGTCCAGGCGTCAATTCCATAATCGTGCAGATTACCTTCAGAAACATAATTCAGATTGCGTATCTGCCATTCGGCAATCTTATCAGCTGTTGTTACAAGCTCTTTTTTATCAATTCTGGCCAGCTTGTTCTGCATCTTGCACGAGGCAGCAATCAACACAAAAATCAAAAGACGGAAATAGAACATGACCTGTTAAAAATTTTTATTAATTAATGTTGCAAAAATAAAGCAACACTATTTAACACTCTTGCTCTATTTGTCATTATACTTGTTGTAATTGTCAGTAAGCCAAAAACCCCAATACTGACAATCAATCAATTACAAAATCACAATCAGAAACCCTTGAAATATTAACCGCACATTACCAATTCACATTTTAACATTTTAAAATAGTTTGTCTGAAATTGCTTAACTTTACATTTATTTTTTTCAGATACTGATGAGAGTCGTTCAGATAATATTACTTTTTGTTTTTACTATAACTTTTGCATCTGCACAGCAAGAGATAAAATTCCACACCCTTTCACCCAAAGGAGGGTTAAGTTACGATGGCATTGTTGACATAAAACAGGATGCTGAAGGTTTTATGTGGGTAATGCTGCAGAAGAATCTTTTTCGTTTCGACGGATACGACTTCCGCACCTATTCAATAGAATCAAAGTCGGGAAGCACCAGTTACAACAATATGGCTTCGGATACCTACGGCAATATTTATGTGTCAACCCAGGAGGGAGTTTATAAATTCAGTTCAGCCTACAACAGGTTTGACAAAGTACCTGAAAGCAGTTCGGGCCATATATATTTCGACAGAAAAAACAACCTGTGGCAGTTTACCCCTAAAGGAATCACAATCAACATAGTTGACAATAAACAAATTAATCCGGAGTTCGACAACAACAAACTACCACTGAACAGGCGGCTTATCTGTGAAAATGATAAAAACCTGTTTGTATTCTCAAATTACGGACATATTTACAGTTACGATTACAAAACTAATCTCTTAAAGACATTTCTGAACATAAACAAACAGTTTGATAATGCATCAATAGCGGGGGCAGGTATTCATAATAATTATCTATGGATAATAACAACTAAGTTTAAGCTTTTTAAGATAGACACAACCACAGGTGAAGTTGTATTTCAGCATCAGATTGTCACAGATACCGACCAAAGTGTACGCACAATGAATGTTACAAAGGATGGAAACATCTGGTTCGGCTCAATAGCAGGTCTTTATATTTTCAATACAGAGACACTAAAGACGACATTACACACCCATTCGCAGCAAAATATGTTCTCTATCCCAAACAACTCGGTCTGGATTATTTATAACGATAATCAACAGAATATATGGATAGGAACCTACATGGGATCACTCGCCTATGTAAATCATCATGATATAAATATTTTTGAAACCTACCACCTCTCTTCTGAAGGGCTTAACAAAGTGCCGGTGAGCAGTTTCTGCAATGATTACAACAACATTTACATTGCTACCGAAGGTGGCGGTATCAACATCCTCAACAAAGCTACCGGCAAATTCTCCTACCTCATTCATAATGAAGCAAAGGAGAGCCTTTCGAGCAACAACACAAAGGCTATGGTTTACGACAAGGATGGTAATCTCTGGATATCAACTTACCGCGGAGGCCTCAACTGTTATAACACAGCAACAAAAAAATTAACACATTTCACTAACACTCCAGGTGCTTCAGCAACACTTCATTCTGACAACATCAGAAAGATAATCCCTGCCGCCGACAGTGGTTTATGGATTGCCTATCAGCAACAGGATGCTGTTTTTTCATTTTTTTCATTCCCAACCAGGAAATTCAACCACTACACAATCAAAACCAGGGATAATTCAGCACCTCAGGGTTATATTTTCGACCTGACAACCGATTTTAACGGGACGTTATGGCTGCTTAAAGACGACCGTCTGTATGGATTCAATCCGCACAACAAAACTTTTGAAGAATATACCATACCATTTACAAAGCAGCTGACTGCTTCGGCATTGTGCATTGAAAACAATAATTTATGGATTGGTTCATTCGGTGATGAGTTCGTTAAATTCGACACATCTTCAAAATCCTTTTCAAGGTTCAGCAACCTGTTTAACAACAACATAATTGAAATATACAGTATAAATCATCATGGCAGCAACATCTGGCTTGGAACCAATGATGGTCTCTACCGTTTTGATTCCGGTGCAGGACAAATTACAGTATTCAACGAAGCTGACGGCTGTCAGGGTAACGTTTACTATCCACTGTCAACATGGAAAGGATTGGACGGAAGGCTCTATTTCGGTGGTGCTGCAGGCTTTACCATTATCAACCCGGTAAGTCAGAAACCAAACTCAGCAGGGCCTGAAATAATAATTTCTGATTTCTATATCGACTACGAATCAGCACTAAACGACACTACAGAATCAGGACGAAGCGGGCTGAATGACGGCAAAATAGTTCTGAATCACAAACAGCAGAACTTCGGATTTTTAGTATCATGCAACAACTATCTCAATCCCGGCAAGAACCGTTTCAGATACCGGCTCCACGGTTATGACGACCGCTGGCACGAGGTCTCATCAACCTCACGCCTGATACAGTATGCCAAAATTCCTGCCGGCACATATCAGTTTGAAATATCGGCTGCAAACAATGACGGAATATGGGGAAAACAAAAACAGATAACAATAATACGCCGCCAGGCTCCGCTGCTGTCATGGCCTGCAATTACAATCTACGTTCTAGCCGGCTTGTTTATTCTTTATCAGCTGGTTTCAACCTACCGGAAACGTAAAAAACTTGAGATAAAACTGTATAAAGAGGATCTGGAGCGACAGAAAAACGAAGCAATCCACCGCAACCAGCTGCGTTTCTTCACAAATGTGTCGCACGACCTGAAAACGCCGCTCACACTTATTATGGCCACAATCAACAAGATGCGCGAAGAGGGTATGAAGGAGTATTACTACCAGATACTCAACAGCAACTCTGAAAGGCTGCTGGGAATGCTCAACGACCTGCTCGACTTCAGAAAAGCACAGGGCAAAAGCATGCAGCTGAAAGTAGCTCAGTCTAACCTCAACAGTTTTCTGCTTACCCGGTTCAACGACTTTGCACATATCGCAATCGAAGAAAAGATTGACTATAAAATATCAACATCCGACAGTGCACTCGACAATGTGCCATTCGACAAATCAATACTTGAAAAAATTATTTTAAACCTGCTCAACAACGCATTCAAATACACTCAGCAAGGAGGCAGAATAACCCTTGAGGCTGCAGGCGGACGGGCAACTTCAGCCTTCACATCATCATACAATATCGGTGATTCCACATTTAATGCAGAAAAATGTTTCAGTATCGCAATCCGCGACAACGGAATAGGAATAACCCAATCATCAATCGACAAGGTATTCGACAGGTTTTACAGGGTGGAAACCAGGGATGGAAGTCAGCATCTTGGTTCGGGAATAGGCCTGGCACTTGTAAAGGAGCTGGTGCTACTGCATCATGGTTCAATAACAATATACAGCAAGCGCGAATCAGGTACCGACCTTATTGTTACCCTGCCGTTTGATATTGATAATTACCGGCTGGAGGAGCTCCGCACCACAGATGCAGAAGAAGATAAACCTGCAGATACCTCAAAGATAGCATCATTAAATATTCCGTCACCGGGTGACAGCACCGAAACCGGAATTACTGAACCTAACGGTGACAAAACAATATTGATTGCAGAAGATAATCACGAACTCAGAACACTGATTAAATCGTCACTATCAGAAAATTACAGAATAGTTGATTTCGAAAACGGACAGCTTGCACTCGACTATCTGAAGGATAATGATGTGGATATGATAATCAGCGACATTATGATGCCGGAGCTTGATGGCATTGCACTGTGCACATCAGTTAAATCCAATGTTGAAACATCACACATACCGGTAATTCTGCTAACCGCCAAGACCGGAGTGGAAAGCAAGATTGAAGGTGGTGAGGCTGGTGCCGACCTTTACTTCGAAAAACCGATTAACTTTTCACTTCTCAAACTGAGCATTTCAAACATATTCAAACAACGGGAAACACTGCGGGAGCACTATTCAAAAAACTATTTTGCCGATGTTACCGAACTGGCATCAAACAAGGAGGACACAAAATTCCTTGGTGAGATAGTAAAAATAATTGAAGACCATATTAATGACCAGCAACTTGATGTAAACTTCATAGCACAGAAAATGTCGATGAGCCGCACCAAGCTTTACTCAAAGGTTAAGGCACTTACCGGCAAGTCGGTCATTGAGTTTATTCTGGCAAACAGGTTGCGCCATGCTGCCCGCCTGCTTATCGAACAGGACATCAGCATTCAGGAAGCTATGTTTGAAGTGGGCATTGAAAGTCAATCCTATTTTACCACAGCATTCAAGAAAGAATTCGGAATGCCTCCATCAAAATTTGTGGCGCAACACAAAGAAAAGGGTAGCTGAAGATAATCTAACCCTGCAATTACTCAATTAACGTTGATTTCGGGGATATATACGTTAAAACAACTCCCTTTACCAGGTTCGCTTATGGCCCATATAGAGCCGTTGTGCTTACTTGCGAACTCCTTGCAAATCAACAGACCAAGACCCGAACCCTGCTCCTTTTCGGTTCCCGGCATCGACATCTTTTTATTAATCTTAAAGAGATTGACCGAGACATCGGCATCCATTCCCACCCCATTATCGCTCACCGACAGCAGTGAACCTCCCGGAGTCTCTGAAGCACCGATTGTTATACATCCTCCCCGGGGTGTATATTTCACCGAGTTATTAACCAGATTCCGCATGATAGTACTGAGCATATCGGCATCAGCCACCATCTTAAAACCATCGGGAATATTATAATCGATAGCGATATTTTTGTTAGACGCATGGCTGCTCCACCCAATCTTATTGCTTTCGACAAAATGACGAAACTCGATTGGAACCGGCTTAAAAGGCATCAGCCCGACGTTGGCAATAGACCACGAAAGCAGGTTGTTAAGCAGTTTATAAGCATTCTCGGCCGACTCCCGGATAAGCAACGACAAATCGGCCTGACCGGAATCGTGGCTGCCATTTACATCATTTCGCAACAAATCGGAAAATCCCAATATTGAGTTGAATGCCCCGCGAAGGTCGTGCGCAATAATACTGAAGAACTTGTCTTTAGTAACATTAATCTCAGTCAGTGCGATGTTTGCAGCATTTATCTCCTCACTTTGCAAAGCAATAAGCATATTGGCACGCCTCTTTTTGATATAGAACCGCAACATTAGTGCAGCAAACAGAAGAACAATGAACAGACCAACACTTAACGATATGATTATAATCAAATTATGCCGTTTATCGGTGGCAATTATAAGCTCCCTCTTTTGTTGCTCCAACTCCACGGCCTTCATCTCCTTATCATATTTATACTGATATTCAAGTTCGGCCATTTTTCTGACATTGGCACTATTACTAATACTGTCGTCCAGCCTCACATAGGATTTATAATACTCAATTGCATTATCGAAATTACCTTTTTCCTTGTATATTTCGGATAGGAGCAATGCTATATTACGCTGATCCACAAGAAGATTATGTTTCAATGCTAAATTATTGGCTTCAACACCAAGTTTTTGTGCTTCATTGTATTTTTGCAGGTTTTTGTACGCCGCAGCCTTGTCGTACAACACCTTACACAAGGCATCCTTAGTCCCTGTTTTCGATGCAATCTGATGTGCCTCATTCAATAGTTCCAAGGCCTTTTGATGGTTGCCGGATGACTGCCATACCTCACCCATGCTGGCAAGCAGATGAAACCTGATGGTAATATCATCATGCACGTCGAGGTTACTGAGAGCCTGACTGTAGTACTCCAACGCCCTGGTTTTATCGGTATTACGATATACATTGGCAATATTAAGCAGAATGCCGGAAACTTTTGACGGCTCATCAATACTATTAGCCACTGTAAGTGCCTTATTAAGAAGCGTTAATGCCTCTTCGTATCTTTTCTGCTCGTTGTAGATGTTTGATAAATTAATATACGAATTTACCATATTCATCTTATCACCTATCTGTTCGGAAATACCAACCGCCAGCTGATAATATTCGAGTGCCTTAGGGTAATTGCCTTGTGACGAAAAAAGGGTACCAATATTGGTATAGCATTTAGCTAAAATCAGGTTGTCGTTTATCTTCTTAAGTATCTCAACTGCCTCAAGATAGTGATTTAGAGCCTCGTCGTACATGCCGATGGTTTTTTCGTATAGGGCAACATTGACAAGACATTTGGAGACAAGCGACTGGTTATTGATATTCAAAGCAATAGCAAGAGCCTCGCTATATTTGTCATAGCTCTTTTTCTCCTCACCCAAATATTTATACACCACACCCAAAAGGTTCAGGGTCTTTGCCTCACCCAACCTATTGTTGGCGATACGGTAAAGGTTGAGAGCCTCTTCAAATTGCACTTTGGCCGCCACCCTATCGCTGGTAATCAACATCACACCTCTCAACCGCTTGCTTTCGGCGACTCCCAAAGTATAACCCAAACCATCGGAAATGGCATAAGCTTCATTAACAAAGTCACCCACCGACATTGCATCGACCTTCATCTTTAATTCGGCATATTTAACCAACAGATTTACACGCACCGTATCGGGCTGTTTATGCTCCGAAATAAGGTTAAGGAGCGAATCGGCAGGAGTCATTGCATAGGCATAACCACTCAACACGTTGAAAAACAACAGAGTTAAAAGGGCTATACGAATACTCATAATACTGACATTACGACGAATATATATTCTCTTGGTTAACAACAAATCGAAAGTTTTTTACAAATATAGGTTTTATCCTTACATGAAGACATTAAAACCATCCAATTAACTAAAAATCTTTATTCACTAACAATCAACCCATTACCAGGCAGCGTCACCACAAAACGGTTTAAATAATCCAGCTCGGCCAGTTTATGGACAAAAGTTTCATTGAACAGAATGTCATTATATTGCTTCGACAACACCAAATGAGTATATGCCAACTTAGAATCGCCTGTTTCGCTATAAATGGAACAAAGGTTTTGATGCGATTTTTGCACTAAGGCAATCAAAATACTCTCACGGTATTAAGACAGAAAACAGACAATGCAAACAATTTAAAATACTAATAAATAATTAACCAAGGAATGCCTGCGGATTGACAACCGAAATCTTATGGAAATCAGCCTCTCCCAGAAAGGCACGCAGATCAATACCAAAACGGCGTTCATCCGACTCAACCTCAACCATATAGTAATCGGAACCAAAGAGAATCTTTTTACTCAGAGCCTCATTAGTCATAAGAACCTTTAGCATCGAAAAATACTTGGTGTCTGACATGGTAAATGAAACATCGGTATAAAAATTGGGGTATTTGATACACAGATTTCGGATGATTCTCAACCAGTTGTCCTCATCACCCGGAAAATGGATGTACTTATCCCAATAATATTGTGATCCGAAGTGGCCAAAACAGATTCGCAGCTTTGGAAAACGCTCAATAACATCAATAAAATTTAGTGGATGGGTGAAATTGGAACAGAGTTTTTTCACATTTTTACCCTTAGTATCAACAGGTTGCTTCGATGCCTGCAACAGTTTTAAAACATCCTTACGGCTACCCTTATAGTGAACCGGATTATAGGGACTACAATGGGTTAATATCGGGAGGTTTTTCTCCTCGCAATATCTGTAAACGGGATCAAACCTGGCGTCATAAGGAAAAACACCAAGCGGCGGATATAGCTTTACACCACAAAAACCCCACTCTTCGACACATTTTTTCAGTATATCCATTATATCCTCACGCCTTGGATCCACATGCACAAAAGGCAGCAACTGATCGGGATATTGCTGCTTTATCAGAAACAACTCGTGCAACTGCTCCATATATGGTTGTGGCACTTTACCTGCTCCCATAAATGCCATATCCATGGGTAGAACTATAAATTTTGCCCCATCGGGATAGAACGGCAGACATCGTTCGAAAATCTTTTGCTGGGTATTATACCGGCCGGTGCGGATAAATCGCACATACCTGTCGAGTACATCATCATCCTCCCAAAAAATAATATTGCGCATAATGGTTGAAAGCACCTTGTAACCCGCTGTTGAACGCAATATGGGCACAAGAGCCAACGGCAAAAACCTGTTGGGTACATTGCGATCGGTAAAAATATGGATATGGCAGTTGTAGTACATAGCCCAGATTCTATTGTTTGTCCATTTAGTAACAATCTCATTACGAGACAATACTCAAAGTTAGAATATAAGGAATTAAAAGTCAATGAGTCTGAAGGATTTAGATGGGGAGTCAGGAAGTCGGGAAGCCGGGATGTCATGGAGTCCCGAAGTCCCGAAGTCATGAAGTCATGAAGTCATGAAGTCTCTAAGAAGCGATTTTAAAGAAAGCCCGAACAAATGTCCGGGCTTTCTAAGTTAAATATGATAAGTTATTATCCGATCTTGATGTTAATCGAGTTTCAACACGGCGAGGAAGGCCTTTTGTGGAACTTCAACATTACCAATCTGTTTCATACGTTTCTTACCTTTCTTCTGTTTTTCCAGAAGTTTACGCTTACGGGAGATGTCGCCACCATAGCATTTGGCTGTAACATCCTTACGGAGAGCCTTGATGGTTTCACGCGAAATTATTTTTGCCCCAAGTGCTGCCTGAATGGCTATGTCGAACTGCTGACGCGGTATAAGCTCTTTCAGCTTCTCACACATACGCTTGCCCAGCGAGTAGGCATTATCTACGTGGGTTAGCGACGACAAGGCATCTACCTTTTCGCCGTTGAGCAGGATGTCCATCTTTACCAGTTTCGACTGGCGATAACCAGTAGGATAATAGTCGAACGAAGCATAACCACGCGATATACTCTTCAGCTTATCGTAAAAGTCGAACACAATCTCGGCCAGCGGCATATCGAAGCTAAGCTCTACCCTATCGGTGGTAAGATACTGCTGCTTAACCATTTCACCCCGTTTGGCAAGGCAAAGCGTCATTATCTGTCCTGTATATTCACTCTTGGTGATTATCTGCGCACGAATATAAGGTTCCTCCACAAAGTCGAGCAACGTAGGCTCGGGAAGTGCCGAAGGAGTATGGATTTCAATAAGTTCCTCTTTCTTGGTATATGCCTTGTATGGCACGTTGGGTACTGTGGTGATTACGCTCATATCGAATTCGCGATCGAGACGCTCCTGGATAATCTCCATGTGAAGCATACCAAGGAATCCGCAACGGAAACCAAAGCCCAAAGCCAACGACGATTCCGGCACAAAAGTCAGCGATGCATCGTTGAGTTGCAGTTTCTCAAGCGAAGCCCTAAGGTCTTCATAATCCTCACTGTCGATAGGATAAACACCTGCAAAAACCATCGGCTTGACCTCTTCAAAGCCTTCGATTCCCTTGGTACACTGACGCTCTACGTGAGTGATGGTATCACCCACCTTTACCTCTTTGCTGGTTTTTATACCACTGATGATATACCCCACATCGCCCGTTTTGAGCACTTCGCGCGGCTCCATCCCAAGCCGCAGCACACCAACCTCATCGGCATTATACTGTTTTCCGGTGGCGACAAACTTAACCAGGTCGCCTTTTCTGATACTTCCGTTAACAACTTTGAAATATGCAATGATGCCTCTAAACGAGTTAAACACCGAATCGAAGATAAGAGCCTGAAGCGGAGCATCTTCCTCTCCTTTGGGAGGCTGGATACGCTCGATGATGGCTGAAAGAATATCGTCAACACCCATACCAGTCTTGCCACTGGCATGAATAATT
>JBDHYT010000033.1:0-12834 GCA_039811485.1 Marinilabiliaceae bacterium
AATTGCAATGTTTTTACCTTTCAATGTGTAATTTTCATCTTTGCATAGCAAGGCAAGTGCCGAAGCAACATATTGCAGTACCGAGCCGGAGTTACAGCCGGGTGCATTGGTCCAGGCAATCCCGTTTTGTTCGCAATACCCGGTGTCGATATGGTCGTAACCAACAGTAGCCGTGGCAATTGTCTTTACACTACTATTCCTGAGCAGTGATTCGTTGCATCGGGTACGCGTGCGGATTACCAAAGCATCAGCGTCCTTTACGTCGTCAGTATTTATTTCCGAGCCGGTTTTGTAAACAACTTCGGCGTAGGGTTCGAGAAGTCCTTTTAAGAAAGGTATTTTGTCATCGGCTACTATTTTCATATTCTATTATTTTAAAACGGGTCAACATCAATCTGAATCAAAACCTGCCTAAACTCCTGAATGGCGTTGGTAGCATGCACTGCTTCGAGAAGCAGCTCTTTTGTGTCGATGGCGATCACTGTTTTTCTATTTTCAATATTATCCGTTGCAAAAAGTAAGTAGCAATCCGGGTGATGGGTGGCTCCTGTGGACCCAAAACCCTGTCGCCAAAAATTGCCCTCAACCTTGTGGCCAGCATAGTGGCAGCCTTTTTATTTGTATGGGTGTCCTTATGTTTTACCGTAATGTTAATCAGCCTGTAGAATGGCGGATATTTAAACAACTGTCGTTCTGCTATTTGCTGATTAAACTGCGACATAAAGTCGTTGGTTACCACATCTTTAATCACCGGATGGTTGGTGTCGGAGGTTTGCAGTATCACCAATCCCTGCTTGTTTTTTCTACCTGCACGGCCGCTCACCTGGGCCATCATCTGATAGCTACGCTCGAAAGCTCTGAAATCGGGGTAGTTGAGCATATTGTCGGCATTGAGGATTCCAACCACGCTAACTCTATCGAAATCAAGACCTTTCGAAATCATCTGGGTCCCTATTAGTATGTCGAGATTATGTTCCTCAAAATCGTTGATTATCTTCTCGAATGCTTTTCTGCTTCGGGCCGTGTCCAGATCGAGCCTTGCTACTCGTGCATCGGGAAAAACAACCTTTACCTCCTCTTCAATTTTTTCGGTGCCGTACCCCTTGGTTTCCAATGCCGGCGACCCGCATGCATGACAGGTATCGGGCAGTGCATAAGAGTATGAACAATAGTGACATACCAGCTGGTTTTGATTTTTGTGGTATGTCATGCTTACATCGCAATGTTTGCATTTTGGCACCCATGCACATTGGCCACACTCTACGAATGGAGCAAAGCCACGCCGGTTCTGAAAGAGTATTACCTGCTCGCCCTTTGCAACTGATGTGTGCATTGCCTCAATAAGCTGTGGCGAGAATATCGATTTCATCTGTTTCTTCCGGCGTGCCTCCTTGATATCCACAGGCACAATATGTGGCATCTGAATACCTTCGTGACGGGTAAGAAGCTCAACCAAACCGTATCGGCCACTGACTGCGTTATGGTATGTCTCAACCGACGGCGTAGCTGTGCCAAGAAGTACTTTGGCTCCATGAATGCGGCCAAGCATCATTGCCGCATCGCGGGCGTGGTAGCGTGGTGCCGGGTCGAACTGCTTAAACGAATTTTCGTGCTCCTCGTCGATAATGATAAGCCCCAGCGACTCAAAAGGAAGGAAGATTGACGATCTCACGCCCAGTATCACCCTGAAACCACTGTTGCCCAGCATATTATTCCACACCTCTACCCTTTCGGCATCGCTGAATTTGGAGTGATAAATTCCCAGCCGGTTGCCAAAATGTTTGCGCAACCTCGATGTTATCTGGGTAGTAAGGGCAATCTCGGGAAGTAGGTATAAAACCTGCTTTCCCTGCTCAATGTATTGGTTGATCAGGTGGATATATATTTCGGTCTTCCCGCTTGATGTAACACCATGCAGAAGTGTAATATCGTGATTTTCAAATGACTTTTTGATACCGGAATATGCCGAAGCCTGAATCTCCGACAGTGTATTGGCCTCCTGGTCGGTGGTTTCAACGGAACCAAGCCGGGAGACCTCCTGGTCACTCTGCTCGATAATCCCCTTTTTGACCAATTCTAAAAGTGCCGCCGTCTGAACTCCGGGTTGTTTCATCAATTCGGTGCGCGACACAGAAGCCCCCAATATTGCTTTTCCAAGTCCGCCCAACTTGGTTAACAGTGCCATAAGCGTTTCCAGTTGGCGCGGAGCACGTTCGAGCTGGTCGAATTTCAGACCCAGCACTGCCTCTTTGCGACATGACGGGGCAAGAGAATAGAACTTCTCGCTTAACGCCTTATAGCTCTCTTTTATCTCTTCGTTGACAAAAAGGGCACTCTTATCTATCAACAGCTTAAGTACAGGAATTACGTTAAAGTCAGTTATTGCCTGCGACAGATCACTGATGGAGCATACCTTTTTGTCCGACATGAAATCTATAATCTTATACTCCTTATCCGACAATTTGTCATCGGTCTCAAAATGAGCATTATAGATAATACGCGTTTCACTCTCCAACTTCAGTCCCGAGGGTAATGCAGCCCTATAAACTTCACCAAGGGTAGATACATAATACTCCGAAATCCATCTCCACAACTCCAGCTGACTCAGGCGCACCACGGGATTTGAATCCACCACCGATGTAATTGGCTTAACATCATACTCTTCGGGCTTAGTGTCATGAATGCGATAAACTACCCCCGAGTAGAACTTTTTCTTACCAAACGACACTACAACACGAGAGCCTACCTTAACCGAATCCGCAATCTCATCGGGTATCGAATAGGTGAATAGCCTCGGAATGGCTACCGGTAGAATTATGTCGGCAAAGGTGCTCAATTTTCTGATGTTTGAAGTTGCGAAATACAAAAATACATAATCTGGAGGTAACTTAGACCTGTGATGTGCCAATAAAGCTAATGTGATTCAGGGAAAGAACCCAATAATTCCATTTCAGAAAAAAACAGATGAATATTCAAAAAAAAGATGCATTCCTTATACGTGTTGGGACCCGATGGATTGTCATATTACTAAAGTTAGTATTCAAAATCATTTGATATTAACATAAATGGAGTGAATGTGAAGAAAATCTGAATCTAAAAAACGGAGCGGTATGGAGACAATTATTAATGGCAATTATGCAGGAATCTCTTTTTACGATGAATCATCGGTTCAACAACTTATGTCTCTTCTTTCTGTCTCTTCGGTGAAGCCCGACCGTTTTTACCTTACAGGTTATGAGACTGTTTTCTTCAATGCATCACGCGCTTTTCTACTTGAGTCGGTTCTGTCATCTGTGATGAACTTTGAAAAAGAGCTGGTTATTATTCGTCTTTCCGAACACGACGACATTTATGCCACACTTTGCGATGAGCTCGACATAAACTATAAAATCATCGATGCCACCGATGGTAACATCGATTTCCTTGAACTTGAAGAGGGGTTGGTGGGTAATTTCCGCAGAAGTCACTATCTGGTATCGGGCGAAATACTTAACATAGGCGAACATCTGATATACAAACTGGGCGACCTGCTTGAGCGTTACAGAGTTAGCCTTATTGTTGACTGTGGTTACAACCCACTTCTGATGAAAAACGTTTTCCAATATAATGTTGATTTCATGATAGCCAACGACAACAACAACAGCAACTGCTCGGTTGTGGTGGCCCGTCGGAGCAAACTGGTTCAGGCTGAAGGCAATGCACGCACACCCGGTTACGACCTCTACGCACACTGGCAACGCAGCATGAAGTCGCGGGAAGCAATAATTGAGCCTATGACAGCGTAATACTATTTATTTTAATGTTTAAAACACGAAGCAGGTTGAACTCAGCCTGCTTTTTTTATTCCGACAACAACTTATTTAACATTCATTGTGATTTGATTTATTATTACTATTTTGTAATCAATAAAACAGGCATATATTACTTACAAACCAGCCTGGCGAACAAAAGTATAATCATAATGATGTTATATGTTTTCAAATATCAAAATAAAGCGATTGGTGAAGGAGTTGGGCGATTCCGTCTCCAATAATCATGACATCCATTTTATTGATGATTTTCTCAGCCGTCTAAATATCAGCTATAGCATTACCGATGCTGAATTGAAAAACATTCCCAAGTCAGGGCCATTTGTAGTCCTTGCCAATCATCCCTTTGCGTTTCTCGATTCACTCATCCTGCTTTCGATATTCAAGCGGTCGGAAAACGACTTTCGGGTGTTGGCCGATATCGACAAAAAGGAGATGAAGGCAATATCCAATTTTTTCATAGAGCCCGGAGGTCCTTCAGAGAGCGGTATTCTTACTGATGATGTAAAAAACGGCTGTCTGCATCATCTGAAACAGGGCAACAGCCTTGCATTTTTCCTTGGCGACTTCAGTGCTGCCGAGGAGAGCTACCTTTCGCTCATTAACCTGATTACCGAAGCCGGTGTCCCTGTTGTCCCACTCTACTTCTACGGCTCCAACAGTGTGGTATCGAACATTGTAAAGATGCTTCCGGCCTCTCTCAGGGCATGGGTTACCCCCGGCGATTTCAACAGCGAGGGTACGCCAGTCATTAAGCTGAGAATTGGGAAAAGCATAGAGCATGCCGACATCGTTGCCTTTGCAAATCCTGCCAAATCGCTGCGTTACCTACGTGCCTGCATCTATGCCCTTGGTTCGCAGGTGGGTGTAAAACGGTTTTTTAAGATGAACTTCAAACTGCCACGACAGGCCGAACAGATAATAGATGCAGTACCTGTGGCGGATATTGAAGCTGAACTCGAAACAATACGTAACAACAACGGATTGTTGCAGGCAAAAGGTAATTATGAGATATATATCGGACAAACAGAGCTTATCCCCAACATACTGCGTGAGATAGGCCGGCTGAGGGAGCTCACCTTCCGAGAGGTGGGCGAAGGCACGGGCCAGAAACTCGATCTGGACGGTTATGATCTCTACTATAACCATCTCTTTGTATGGGACAAAGAGGAGCGCAGCATTATAGGTGCCTACCGGCTGGGACGGGGTAAAGATATTGTAAATCAATATGGAGCAAGGGGTTTTTATGTCACCAGCCTGTTTACCCTCGACGCCCCATTACTACCGGTGCTTGAGAAGACTCTTGAGCTGGGGCGCTCGTTTGTGGTGAAGAAATATCAGCAAAAACCGTTACCGCTGTTCCTGCTGTGGCAGGGCATTTTGTGCTTCCTGCGCAACAACAAGGAGTATCAGTATCTTATGGGGCCGGTAAGTATCTCCAATGATTTTTCACGATTTTCAAAAGATTTGATGATTGCCTTTATCAGAAAACACTATTTCAATAACGAACTGGCTCGTCATGTCCATCCAAGGCAGGAGTTTGTAGCCCAGACCAATCCCGAAGATATTGACGTGGTGCTCGAGCGGAGCAGCGACCTGCAGCAGCTTGATAAATTCATATCTTCAATCGAACCCAACTACCTGAAAGTACCGGTCCTTCTGAAGCAATATATCAGGCAGAATGCCAAAATAATAGCATTCAACGTTGATCCTCTCTTCAACAACTGCTTAGATGGTCTTATGATTCTCGACCTAAACGATGTGCCTGAGGAGACCTACGAGATGCTGCAGAGCCGATAAACAACATCATAATCAAACAGTTACCAACACAGGGAAGGACAGCCGCACGTGCTATTTTTCCCTGCTGTTTTGCTGGCATTATATTTGATGTAATTAAAAAGTTTTAGCAATTATCAATTTTTGTTTTCCGATAAAGAAAACGAAACGTAAATTTGCTTTTATTTTTAACCATACTTACTTATGAGGATTTTTCTTTATTCAATGATCGGGCTTTTCATGTCCGGCGTAATTATCACAGACATCTCGGCTCAGGAGAATGCCGGTGAGACACCAGAACTCCCCGGAATTACCTTTAGCCAAAGTCTCGACAGTTTGTTGAACCTGTGGTATGTACAGCCTACCGGCGAGTCTGACTTTGTACCCGACACCATTATGGACATGACGGATATGACAATAGCCAAGCTGCCCGACTCGGTCTATATCGAGCGGCTTCAGAGGCTGTTCTCGCCCATCCCGCTCCCATTCAATGCCAATGTGCGCTCGTACATCGAGTTATACACCATCCGTAAACGCCAGCAGGTGCAGACAATGTTGGGACTGAGCGAATATTACTTCCCAATATTCGAAGAGGTATTGGATGCAAAAGGTCTTCCCATGGAACTCAAATATCTGCCCATCATCGAGTCGGCACTCAATCCACGGGCTCTTTCACGTGCAGGCGCATCAGGCTTATGGCAGTTTATGTACTACACCGGCAAGCGGTATGGCCTTAGCGTCGATTCATATATCGATGAGCGACGCGACCCTCTCAAGGCATCCATCGGTGCTGCCGATTTCCTATCCGACCTATATGCTATTTACAAGGACTGGCTTTTGGTTATTGCAGCCTATAACTGCGGCCCGGGCAACGTGAATAAAGCAATCACCAGAGCTGGCGGCCAGCGCGACTTCTGGAAGATTTTCTACTATCTGCCAAAGGAAACCAGAGGTTATGTACCAGCATTTATTGCAGCAGCCTACGTGATGAATTATGCTGCCGAGCACCAACTATACGCCTCTTCTACCTCACTACCAGTAACTTCGGATACGGTGATGATAAACAAGCCTCTTCACTTCCAGCAGATTGCATCACTTGTAAATGTTTCGGTAGAGTGCCTCAGGGATATGAATCCGCAGTATAAACGCGATGTGGTGCCGGCACAAAGCAAAGCTATGGCACTAAGGCTTCCTATAGAGCACAGTCTGAATTTTGTGGCTGTTGAAGACTCGGTGTATAAATTGAATCGCGAAAAATATTTCCCAAGCGGAAGGCTTATTGCAGGCCCCGAAACACCAATGGCCGGCACTCATATCGGCCCATCAAACTCTACACGAATAATTTACACTGTCAAATCGGGTGATGTTCCCGGTGCGATTGCACAAAAATTTAACGTAAACGTTTCTGACCTTAAATATTGGAATAACCTGCACAAGAATGTAATCAGGGTAAACCAAAAACTGGTAATCTATGTACCCAAAGGCAAGGCAGCCAACTACGAAGGCATAGCTCAGGTAGATAACTCAAACAACCAAAAACAGTCGGTGGTTGATGGCAATTACCTGGTACATGTGGTGCAGAAAGGCGACACCATTTGGAACATAGCAAAACAGTATGCAGGTGTTACCAACGACGATATTGTAAGACTCAACAATCTGAACGACAACAAGCTTGCCGTGGGGCAAAAACTTAAGATCAAGAAGATATAATTATCATCACCAATCGAATAACCATTAAGAGGCTGTCTGAAAAGGCTGCCTCTTTTTTGTTGACAATCCGGGATTTATGGCTTAAATTGTCCTTTTATCCATCTTGTTTCTGTGTCAGGTTTGTGGGTATGGCGTTAAACAGACATCACAACACATCGTTTAAATCGTGGACAGAAGGTTTTGTTGGCCTTATATTTCCACGGATATGTTGCTTGTGCGGAAACAATCTGTTTATCAATGAATCGACCCTGTGTCATTACTGTATTAAACGATTGCCACGAACACGATTTGAAACCTACCGTCACAATAAAGTTGAACAGATGTTCTGGGGAAGGTTGAATATCGAATTTGGCTTTTCGGCCTATTACTTTCGTAAAAGAGAGATGATACAGCAGCTAATGCACGAAATTAAGTATCGGAACAATAAGGAATTGGCAGTTATTCTGGGCAAGGAGGTTGGCAAATTACTAAACCACTCGCGGCTTTCGGCCACTATTGACTACATAATTCCTGTTCCGCTTCATCACCACAAACTCCTTCAACGGGGATATAACCAGAGTGAACTTATCGGCAAAGGCATATCTGAGATTACAGGCATCCCCTACGCTACCGAGGTGCTGAAGAAAGAGAGATTTACAACATCACAAACACGAAAAACCCGCTACGAACGGTGGGAAAACGTGGAGGAGAGTTTTGTGGTAAACAATATTTCAATGGATAACGCACACTTTCTCATAGTTGACGACGTACTCACCACTGGTGCAACCATCGAAGCATGCGGCCATGCACTACTTTCGATTCCCGGTGCAAAGGTGAGTGTGGTTACTCTGGCTCTTGCTTCGGACTAAATATGTTGCAATAGAATTTCCGACAGTTTTTTAATACCTGCGGATGCAGGCATTGCAATATGATGTACTACAGTTGTATCGATACCTGCAGGACATACAGGGTCGATCAAATAAACAGCAGCATTTTGGGGAATATAACGCATCAGTCCGGCGGCAGGATATACCGATAGCGATGTTCCTACCACCACAACGATGTCGGCTCCTTCCATGAGTTGGCATGCATTGGTAAACTCGGGCACATCTTCGCCAAACCACACAATGTGGGGCCGCAGCTGAAAGCCCTCCGGACACAAATCGCCGCTCTTCAGCTCCCAATAGTCCAGGGTGGTGATATAACCTGGATTGCCGGTGCTTCGTGCTTTCATCAGTTCGCCATGCAGATGCAGCACCGAGGTACTTCCGGCCCGCTCATGAAGATTATCGACATTCTGTGTTACAATGGTTATATCAAAATGCTTTTCAAGTTGGGCAAGAATCAGGTGTCCATCATTAGGTTGGCATTCCATTAGCTGCTTGCGACGTTGGTTGTAAAACCTGAGTACGAGTTCCTGATTGTTGCGCCACGCAACAGGGCTGGCCACCTCCTCGATGTTGTACTGTTGCCATAAGCCGCCCATATCACGGAAAGTCATTATGCCACTCTCGGCACTCATTCCAGCTCCGGTAAGTACATATATCTTTTTTCGTTCCCGCAAAATCATTTGTGTTGTTTATCAGGCAAGAAGCAGAATCAACTCATCACTTAGTGTTCCGTTGTTGCGTGAGTTGGGAATCCAATATCCTTTGTCGATAAGGAACTTCTTCATAAGCAGCAGATATGTAATTGGGAACTCATCCTTTTGCCATTTCTGCTCGTAGTTGAGCAAGCCTGTCTGCTTGATAAAGAAATCGAGTTCGCGCACTACTGCAAGGTAGAAATCAAGGAAGTTACAGGAGTGTTCGAGCAGAGTAACGGTGTCGGCATCATCGAAGAAATCGCCTGTCTTTTGTATCTTAATATCAAGAATCACACCGTCTTCGGTAGAGATAATCCATTTGTATGTTGTCTCATCGCAATACCAGTCGATATGGCTTAGGTTCTCCTCGCCCCATAGGTGCGATGGTTCAAAAATAAGAGATGCCATGCCCTTGAGCAAATCGTTCAATGGATTACTCACGTTGGTAAGTTGGAATTTCACAAGCTGGTCATCGGCACAAAACTGCACCGTGGCTTGTCCTGATTTTTCCAGTACAAAACTAAAATCCGGCAATGCCTCTCTTTGCGGGCTCATCTCAATCACTCATCAATAAAAATACAACAATAGATTTACCTCAAACAATCCTTATGGGACACTATCTTTAAACCACGTAAAAGTATAAATAGTTTCAGTAAGAAAAGATAACGTTCGTCAAAAATAATTAAAATAATTTGACTTTTAAAACAAAACCCCATAAATTATGAGGTTCTTTGTTATTTAGAATTTACTCTTAGTTTATTGTGCCGGTCTGGCATAGGCTTTCACATCATCGGCCGTAATCTCTTTGGATGTCAGAATAATCAGGCGTTCCATTACGTTTCTGAACTCACGGATATTCCCTGTCCAGTTTATTGACTTAAGCTCATCAATAGCCTCTGGTGTGATTGTTTTGGTAGTAACATTTAGTTCGCCACATAGCAGCCCGAGAAAATGGTCGGCAAGTAGCGGTATATCTTCCACCCTGTCGTTGAGCGATGGCACATGAATAAGTATTACGCTAAGCCTATGATAGAGGTCTTCGCGGAAGTTGTTGAGTTTTATCTCCTCCTTAAGGTTTTTATTTGTGGCTGCCAGAATGCGCACATCCACTTTTATGTCGCGGTCACTTCCCACACGTGTGATGGTGTTCTCCTGAAGGGCACGCAGCACCTTTGCCTGTGCCGAGAGGCTCATATCGCCAATCTCATCGAGGAATATGGTTCCTCCGTTGGCCTGCTCAAATTTGCCGATACGCTGTTTTATGGCCGAGGTAAAAGCTCCCTTCTCATGACCAAACAACTCACTCTCGATGAGTTCGGAGGGGATGGCCGCACAATTGACCTCAACAAAAGGCATTCCGGCGCGGTTGCTCTTTTCGTGCATCCACCTGGCGACCAACTCTTTGCCCGTACCATTGGAGCCTGTTATCAGCACACGGGCATCGGTTGGAGCCACGCGCTCTATCATCTCCTTTACCTTGAGAATTGGCTGCGACTCGCCTATCATTTCATACGACTTACTAACCTTGCGTTTTAACACCTTTGTCTCTTCAACCAACGATGTACGCTCTACGGCATTGCGTATGGTTATGAGCAACCGGTTAAGATCCGGCGGCTTGACTATGAAGTCGTAAGCACCTTTCTTTATGGCATCAACGGCGGTGTCGATATTGCCGTGCCCCGAAATCATGATTACGGCAGTATCGGTTTCCATTGACTTAATCTTTTCGAGAACCTCCATGCCGTCCATATTGGGCATTTTGATGTCGGTAAGTACCAGGTCGTATTTGCTGTCGCCGAACTTGGCCAGGCCATCAACGCCATCTTCTGCTGTCTCTACCTCATGCCCTTCATTCTCCAAAATGTCTTTCAACGTATTGCGAATACTTCGCTGATCATCGATTACCAATATCTTCGCCATAGTATTTGTCAGGATAACTGATTATTTAATATCTGATAAATAACACCCTCTTTCAATGCAAAGCTGCACTGCTGGAGTTGAGTCAGACGCATCTCTCTGATTACAAAGTTAATAAAAATACTAGCAAGCACAATCAAATCGACTCTGTGCGGGTCGATGCTCTTCATCTTCAGTCGTTGTTCGGCAGTGGATGCCAATAGTTTACGATGAAGCTCCTCAAAGCTCGCAACAGGTATAAAGTAGTTGGTTGTCTGCATTATGTCGAGGTGGGGATGGTGTACGGCAGCAATCATTGCCGCAATGGTATCGAACGACCCCGACGAGCCGATAAGCATATTGACCGGATATTGGTGAACAGCCTCATAGAGTGGTGCCAACTCACCCCTGATATATAGCTCAATGGCCTTAATTTCGGCAGGCGTAATCGGATCGGATGGATGAAACTTATCGAGCAGACGGGCTATGCCCAACTCAAAACTCTGTTTCCATAGCACCCTATCGCGGTTTACGATAATAAACTCGTTGCTTCCTCCACCGATATCTAGAATAAGAACCCGCTCGTTGCCAATGGGTACAACCTGTTTTACTCCATCAAATATAAGCTGCGCCTCTTGCGCACCATCAATCACACGTATTTGGAGGCCAAACTTCTGGTTGACCAATTTGCAAAAGTCATCACCATTTGAGGCATTACGAATTGCCGATGTGGCAAAGGTGAAGATTTGCGATGCGCCATATTCACGAATAACCTCCATGTGGGTTGCAATGCCTTCAATGCCGCGCTCTATGGCATCGGGCAGAAGCACTCCTTTGGTGATACCTCCTTTGCCAAGTTTGGCAGGATATTTCGACTCGTGAAGGATTCGGTACGACTGTTGGGATTGTTGAACCACAAGCAGATTGATAGTGTTGGTTCCTATGTCGATTATTGCAATGCGCATATAATTGTTTTAGCTGCAAAGTTAAGCAAATTGGCAACCATAAGTAAATTTAGACAGATAGAATTACAGTCAGTTCAATGTACTATTTTATCAATTGACCATAAGCATACACCAACATCAGAAAAAAAAGCATGGTTACACCTAAAGTGGGATAACCATGCGTAAAGTATTTGTTTTCAGACAATCGTATCTTAACCTCCTGCCTGCTTAAACCACTTCCACAGCTCTTTCCAGGTCACTTTTTTACCGTACATTAGTATTCCTACCCTGTATATCCTCGCGCTGAACCAGATGCTGAATATAAAGGTTGCAGTAAGAATAAGCATCGAGAGCAGAACTTCCCACAGAGGTATCTGAAACGGGATGCGCGCCATCATAACAATGGGCGATGTGAGTGGAAACATCGAGAACCAGAATGCTATGGAGCCGCCCGGGTCGCGAAAAGCAGCCATGGCAATATAAATGGATATAATGAGAGGCATCATAACAGGAGTAACAAACTGCTGGCTGTCCGACTCGCTGTCGATGGCCGATCCAATGGCAGCAAAAATACTGGCATAGAGCAGATAACCGCCAATGAAGAAGTAAAGGAATGCAAAAAGTGCCCCCACCAGGTTGATACTCTTTGTCTGACTCATAACTTTATCGAATACCTGGCCAAAGTTGTCACTGTTGGTATCCTGTGCTGCCTGAACTACCTGTCCGGTTAGGGCATGCGATGATGTGGCCGCACTCATGTCGGATGCACCAACAAAAGTGCTTATGCCCCAAATGAGCACTACGGTGAATACCACCCATATAAGGAACTGCGTAAGAGCCACCATTGCAATACCTATTACCTTTCCCATCATCAACTGGAATGGTTTTACCGACGAAATGATTACTTCAACTATCCGGTTGGTCTTCTCCTCCATAACGCCACGCATAACCTGCGTACCGTACATCAGCACAAAGAAGTATATAAGCATTGCAAATACCAGAGCTGCAATCATTGTTATTTCGGCAGAGCTCTCTTTTTCTGTTCCGTCGTCGGATAGTTTCACCGTCGATACTTCAACCTTGGCGTTGCTTACATAGTTGATAATCTCCTTCAGGCTGTCGATGGACGAGTATT
>JBDHYT010000034.1:0-12794 GCA_039811485.1 Marinilabiliaceae bacterium
ATGTGTTTTTCAAAGGTATTGAGGTCAAACTGTTTTTCTGCACGTCTTCAAAAAAGAGCCATTGGAACGGCATGATGACAACCAATACGGAACAAACTGTTGAACAAGACTACAAAACCTACTCAACTCGCTGGACGATAGAAGTGTTTTTCAAAGAAAGCAGGCAGTGCCTTGGCTTGGGAAAAAGTCAGACTCAAGACTTTGACGCCCAGATCCCATCAACAACGCTTTGCAGGTTGCAATACAACCCACTTTCGGTTGTGAAGCGATTCAGCGACGACGAAACACTAGGCGGACTGTTTCGAGACGCTCAGAAAGATTCGCTAAAAATTACCATAACTGAACAAATATGGCTGATTATCATAGAGATTGCAGCAAAAGTATCCGAAATCCTTGATATAGGCACCAAAGTGTGAATACAGAAACTGCTTTCTGAAAATGAAACGCTTACAAAATGCTTAAATTTCAAATGTCTACCGCAAACGGATTAAATGGAGCTAGCGAAAGTTGAGTTAATACCCGATCGTTGATGCTGTAGCACTTACCTGTTCCAATTTACGAAGCCTGTCGTTGAGCGCATCCATATTTTTTAGCAGCTCATTTGCTTTAAACAGTTGACTCTCGAGCGAAGCAACCTTTGTCTCTTGTTGATTAATTATTTCTTGAAGTGCAATTATTTCCTTCTTTAATTCAGAGGTTCTGTTTTCAAGGGCCTGAATTCCGAGCATATTAACCCCGTCAATATCTGAAGTTGTGATTGTAGTGTCATTTCCAAATCCGCCTAATTTGAATTGCGAGTAAAAATCCTGAGCCATTGGCCCTATATGATGGATTGTTTTGTTTTGAGACTTGTAATTCCACTGAGTAATTGGGATATTTTTAATTTTAAGGAGAATTTCCTCTGCATGAAGTGATTGGAAATTTTCTTTCTTGTTTTTATCCGACACACTGGCCCATGCCCCTGCACCTGGCGCAAGGCTAACACCAGAAGTAAGCGTGCTGTTGGAGTACAATCGATAACCACCAGAAAATCGTGTGCTGAATTCATTTGCGGCACTTGAAATCAGGGTAGTGGTACCGTAATGATCCCCTAAAACAAACGAACCTGATTTTGAGTTTGTTGAAGCATTGCTCCCCATCGCCGTTGAATAATCACCACTCGCTATGGTATTACTTCCCATTGCCGTTGAAGAATTTCCGCTTGCAGTGGTCGTATTTCCCAAAGCTGTTGCATAGGCAGCGTCTGAATTAACATTGTAACCTAAGGCGATTGCGTATGCAACACTTGCAGTTGCATTTCTACCGAAAGCAAAAGAAAAATAACCTGCTGCGTTTGATTGATATCCCGCTGCAATTGAATAAGCTCCGGCAGCAATCGTCTGAAAACCCAGAGAGGTTGATGCGATTCCACTCGCTGTAGTTTGATATCCAAATGCAGAAGAAGCGTCACCACTTGCTGTGTTTAGCCCCCCTAAAGCACTTGCATACATACCACTTGCAGTAACATCACTGCCTGAAGCAAATGAATAATTACCGATATACTGATCGTCCCATTGGCTTCCGGCAACTGTTCCGGCTCGAAAGGCTGATTTGCGCGGATACCACATCATTCTTGTTCCTCCACCAACTAAGGACAGTGTTGCCCCATTTGCAAATTCGCCAATGCCTAAGATTCCTCCATCATTGTCGAGACTGAGTTTGAATTCAGGATTACTAGTGCCAATACCAACATTTCCGTTCACTAAGACCCTCATTTTTTCAACACTGTTGGTTTTGACCACCAGATCAGCAGCATTGATGGTTCCCAAATAATGCGTCAGGGCATTAATTCCATTATTACCTGCGATACCCCAAGGGGTTGGGCCGCTCACAGCACTTGAAACTGTCACATAAACAACATCGCCATTGGTATCTAAAGCAAGGACTCCATTGCCCGGGTTGTTTGCTAATGGCGTGGAAAGAGCCGTTAATTTTCTGAATCTTAATCCGCTGGCATCCGAAACTCCTGAATTTATTTCAAGTTTGTTTCCGGGGCCGGGAGTAATGCCCGAAAGGCCAATGCCCACATTCACCGCAATATCCCCCAAAATCATTGTGTTATTACTGGATACTGTAGCATTGTAGCCGATGGCCGTTGCATTGGTTAAATTGGGGGAACTCACGTTGGCATTTGTTCCCAGGGCAGTATTGTTCGATCCTGCCATATTCTGAGCAAGCGCATTAAACCCAACTGCGACATTATTGCTACTCACGCTGTTTAAAAGGGCACTTTCACCCACTGCAACGTTGTTAGTTCCTGAATAATTGGCATACAATGCTCCCTGACCGATGGCTGTGTTGTTTGTGCCGTTTGTATTTTGTGCCAACGCCTCTTGCCCAATGGCGGTATTGTAGGCACCAATACTATTCTGGGTTAAAGCAGCATAACCATAGGCAGTATTGTTAGTCCCGCTTGTGTTTGAATAGAGTGATAGAATTCCGGCTGCCGTGTTGTAACTTCCGGTCGTATTCGAATAAAGCACATCTGCCCCATTTGCCACATTGTAATTACCTGTTGTATTCGAAAAAAGCGAATTGTTTCCTGAAGCTGTGTTTGAATGTCCGGAGGTATTTGAAAAAAGTGCCTGATTTCCAAGTGCTGTATTGCCATGACCGGTGGTTGTAGCACCGAGTGACTGGTCGCCAAAAGCCGTATTCTTTTGGCCTGTAGGCGTGGCGTTTCCGGTTTTATAACCAAAAAATGTATTTGCCAATCCCGGGTCTATTCGTCCTGATTTTTCATTGTTGACACGAATATTAAATGGAATATTCGTGGTAGTTCCAATGAAATTGGCATCGGAGACAGCTCCGCCATTACCAACGAGCGTCCAGTCATTTCCTGAATTGCCACCTGAGGCTTTCACAGTACTGCGCATAATTTGTCCGGTTGCAAAGTCATAATACATATTAGGAACAGAATCTGTTGTAACAGCCAGATTGTCGGCGGTTCCAAAATAGAGTGCATTCACATCGGAATTACCAATCCTGACCTGATTGCTTGCCGTAACTTTGGCATTATATCCTAGTGCCGTTGCATTGGATAAATTATCAACTGATACGCCTGAGCCAAAGCCCAGGGCTGTGATATAATTTCCGGATGTTTGTGTTGAAGCAAGTGCATTCGTGCCTATTGCCGTATTTCCATACCCGGTACTGTTAAATTGTAGTGATAAAGAACCGACGGCAGTATTACTTCCTCCAGTGGTAGTATTATTGAGTGAGTTGGATCCAACTGCTGTGTTGTGACTTGCCAAATTTGAACTCAGTGCATTCGTTCCATTGGCTGTGTTGTTAACTCCAGAAATATTAGACCCCAGTGCACCGTATCCGCTTGCCGTATTGTTGCTTCCGATCGTATTACTATAAAGGGCACCTTCGCCCATGCCTGAGTTTTGATTTCCCGTAGTATTAAAGGTAAGGACTTCATCACCCAAGGCGGTATTATTATTTCCGGTGGTGTTATCGCGTAAAGCAAGATTTCCAAAAGCTGCATTCCAGCTTCCTGAGGTGTTTTGATGAAGTGCATGATAACCAACGGCGGTATTGGCATAACCTTCAGTATTGGCGAATAATGCGTTGGAACCAACAGCGGTATTGGCATAACCCGAAACATTGTTATACAAGGTGCAATCGCCCACAGCAACTAAATTATTAACTGTTGTGTTTTTGTACAATGCTGAACTTCCCAAAGCCACATTTGAGCTGCCTGTGGTATTTAAATAAAGTGCTAAAAAGCCCATTGCCGTATTGTTTGATCCGGTGCTGTTTGCCGCTAAAGCTGCCCTTCCATTGGCCGTATTCTCCGATCCTGTGGTGTTTAAGGCCATAGAATTAAATCCGGTACTCGTATTAGCCGAACCTGTGTTGGAATAAAGTGCCTGATCACCAACAGCCGTATTCCAATAGCCCGCAACATTCGAGTAAAGTGCTCTAACCCCGACAGCTGTATTGTAAAATCCGGTTGTGTTTGAATAAAGTGATTTCGAGCCATAGGCTGTGTTTTCTTTCGCAGTGGTATTGGAAAACAGCGCCTGATATCCCATGGCTGTATTGTCAAATCCGCCTGCAATCGCATTTAAACTCTGATACCCCAAACTCGTATTGGCGATATTATTATGGTAATCAATATTCCCGGCTTTTTGACTGTTCACCTTAAACATCAGGGCTTTCTGGTCGGTGGTGCCCAGAAAATCAGTACCCGGATTTGTTCCTGAATTTCCGTTGAGATGCCAATCATTTCCAGCATTTCCACCGGAAGGCTGCGCAGTACTTCTCATAATCTGACCGGTTGAAAAATCGTAATACATATTGGGGACAGAATCGGATGTAACAGCCAGGTTGTCGGCAGTTCCAAAATAAAGCGAGCTCACATTTTCGTTGCCTATTCTTACCTGATCACTGGCTGTTGCAATTGCGCCATATCCTATTGCTGTTGAGTTAGTTAAATCAGCTGCTGAGACATTTGTATGCGCGCCAATGCCGGTATTGCTATTTCCCGTATAGTTCGACCAAAGTGCCCCACGCCCGACAGCCGTATTTTCTTCACCTGTATCATTATGCAATAAGGCCTCATAACCGGTAGCGGAATTATAATTGCCGGAGATATTCAATTCGAGCGCATTGGTTCCGGTTGCTGTATTATAGTTTCCAACCGTATTGCTTAACAACGCCTGGTTGCCATTTGCTGTATTTGCATTCCCGATGGTGTTGTAGGCGAGTGAATTGGAACCGCTTCCAGTATTGCTTTCGCCTATTGTATTATACCTCAAGGCATTAAATCCGTTTGCCGTGTTGTTGCTTCCTGTCGAATTTGAGAAAAGGGCCGACCATCCATCAGCAGCGTTGCTTGAGCCCCTGGTATTTGAATAAAGGGCCTTTGCGCCATGCGCACTGTTTCTGTTTCCAATCGTATTGTTCAATAATGCCGATGCACCACTGGCAGTATTTTCCTCTCCTGTTGTATTTTTAAAAAGGGCACCTTCGCCTGTGGCTGTATTTAAACTTCCTGTGGTGTTGAATGTAAGTGCTTCATCACCAAGAGCTGTATTGTCGTGACCGGTGGTGTTATCGCGTAAAGCAAGATTTCCAAAAGCTGCATTCCAGCTTCCTGAGGTGTTTTGATGAAGTGCATGATAACCAACGGCGGTATTGGCATAACCTTCAGTATTGGCGAATAATGCGTTGGAACCAACAGCGGTATTGGCATAACCCGAAACATTGTTATACAAGGTGCAATCGCCCACAGCAACTAAATTATTAACTGTTGTGTTTTTGTACAATGCTGAACTTCCCAAAGCCACATTTGAGCTGCCTGTGGTATTTAAATAAAGTGCTAAAAAGCCCATTGCCGTATTGTTTGATCCGGTGCTGTTTGCCGCTAAAGCTGCCCTTCCATTGGCCGTATTCTCCGATCCTGTGGTGTTTAAGGCCATAGAATTAAATCCGGTACTCGTATTAGCCGAACCTGTGTTGGAATAAAGTGCCTGATCACCAACAGCCGTATTCCAATAGCCCGCAACATTCGAGTAAAGTGCTCTAACCCCGACAGCTGTATTGTAAAATCCGGTTGTGTTTGAATAAAGTGATTTCGAGCCATAGGCTGTGTTTTCTTTCGCAGTGGTATTGGAAAACAGCGCCTGATATCCCATGGCTGTATTGTCAAATCCGCCTGCAATCGCATTTAAACTCTGATACCCCAAACTCGTATTGGCGATGTTATTATGGTAATCAATATTCCCGGCTTTTTGACTGTTCACCTTAAACATCAGGGCTTTTTGGTCGGTGGTGCCCAGGAAATTCGTTCCAGGATTCGTTCCTGAATTTCCATCAATCCGCCATGGGATTCCACTACCGCTTGTTTCGGCATACAAAGCGTAAGGCACACTGATTAATTGTGTATTTCCTATGATGGTGTAATTTGTCCCACCAGAGGGATCGGTTTTTGTTTCCAGAAAATAGGGACCTGCCGCCCAGTTTATGGCAGCAAAAGTCCCTGAAATTGGTGTCCCACCCCCAATTTCTATACTCACCAATCCATTGTAATTGGTGGTTGCAGTGTGTTTCTCCACATAAACATCCGCACCTGAGCTACTTCCCTGCTTGATGCTCACCCGCATTCCGATGGGTGCAGAGCTGACAAGCGTATTGTTGCTGTTTCTGATCACTGCCTGATAACTCATTTTTTGAGGTGACTGGGCAAGCAGACATCCATTTATAAATAAGGCAATTAGAATCGTAGTTGCTTTTTTCATCTCTTTAATTTTTAATTATCTTGAAGGTTTTTAAAACTGACTTTTCGTCGCTGACAATCAAAAAATAGGTTGCTGAAGGATGTTTTTTCATAAAAATTTCTGTTTCATCATCTACGATCACATCCATTCTCAGGGGTTTACCGCTAAAATCAGAAAGTAGGTATTTTAACGCAACGGGTCGTGGCATTTCAATTTTTAAAACTAAATAGTCAGCCACAGGATTGGGAAAAACTTTCATTGAAAGGGTAATGCCGGCATAATCGTCAATACCAAGTGTTGAAAACTCATATGGTTGTTGAACACCTTGCGAAATATTTATTTGCCCTCCGACAGCAGTCGTGTAAACGATTTGACCCACTGAGTAACTAACCGTACCACCCGAACCTGAAGCCTCACCACCGGTAGCTGCAACAGTTTGCTGTGCCTGAAGGCTATCAACAATGAAAATAAAAATTAGTAATAAATGTAATATATTATGATTCATATATTTATGTATAGTTTTATTGAAATCTCAGCATATTTCCTCATTTAAGTTTACCTCGTATTTGACCTTCGGTTTTTTTTCTGAAACACGAAATCTCACACGTTGCGCAACACATGTTTTGGAGCCGGAAGCAGATTCAGCATTTGCTTCATTGATTGTGGCACTGGTTTTATCAAGTCCATCGCCAGCATTTTTCCTGATAATCAGAAGCGGGGATAAATCACGGCTCTTAGATCTGAAACAACCAAAAAGGGTTTGTATTACTTTCAATGTCAGGAGGTTTTCCGACAAATCTAAAGGATATGAAGTGGGGATGCAAGCGGGAATATACCAATGGGGGATATCAATAAACAACCGTGTGGGAGATAAAAACAAACGGTTGTTGCCTGCTCTGGATTACTTTGTGATAAGTTTATAAAGAGGAGAAGGAAGTGAAATGATGACTTCGGCTCCCTCCGAATTTGAGCTGCCGCCACTAAGATCTTCAATAATGATGGGCTTTGGGAGGTTCAGTTTTGAACTTAGTAAATTTAGTCTTTCTTCGATGATGAGGATTCCTTTTGAGATATGGTCATCCTTTTTAAACTTTCTTGATGCAACAAAGCCAACGCCATTGTCAGTGATTTTGATTAAAAGACATTTGGAAATCATCCCTTTAACTTCGACGTCCTCAAAATTGAAAGAAATAATAATCAACCCTGCTCGCCCGCTGTTGAGAACTCCGTGCCACAGAGAGTTTTCGACAAATGGCTGAATGATCATATTTGGAATCAGGACAACTTCCGGGGTTACACTATTTCCAACAGTCATTTCATAGGTAAATCCATCTTGAAACCGCATTTTTTCCAGCTCCAGGTATAGTTTCAAGCGATTGATTTCTTCAGATAAAAGGATAAATCCGCTTCCGGCTGTATCAAGGTTTTTTCGCATGAGTTTGGCCATCATGGCAATATACTCATTAGCTGCTTCATAGCGCCGACTATTCACGAGATATTGCACCGAATTAAGGGAGTTGGAAATGAAATGTGGGTTCATCATCGCTGACAATGCCTGGTGTTTTAATGCGTTGATTCTTGTAATTAGCTCCATTTCCTTGCTGTTTTTCTTTTTTAGCTGCTGATGCCGAAATAGAATTATGAGCAAGACAACCATCAACAATAATCCCGCCATCAACAATTTGAACCATATTGTTTCAATGATGCCGGGCAGCACTTGAAACCTCACAACTATCGGTTTCCCCCAATCAGTACTCTGAGTCCTGGCCATAATTTGCATCGTATAAACCCCTGGATTCAGCGAAATGAAGTTTAATGACCGCTGGACAGTTGACCTCCATTCATTATTAAAGGAATATTTATAAGTAACGGAGCCTGGTGACGAATAATTCAAGGCAGCGAATTTCAGATATACATCATTTTGCCATGGACTGAAAACAAGATTGTTGTGATCTGTAAAAACAGAATCCCCTGCCTTTATTCCTGTTATGATTACTTCAGGTGGTTCGTTAACTTGTTTGTCAAATAAAAACAAGTTAATGACAGATAGTCCGTTGGTTGTCCCAATATAAAGCAGATTTTCTTCCTTGTCAAAAAAGAGCGATAAGATTTCATTCGATGGGAGACCAGTATTAACGTTTAGGTATTTGACTGTTACACCGTCGTAAATATAAAGTCCTTTCATGTTCCCGATCCAGATTCTGCCCTGTTCGTCTGATGCCAATGAGGTAGATGCTGATAAGTCATGTCCGGAAATTTCAGTAAAGGAGCTGATGGAACTATTTTTAAGATCATAAGAAGCGATACCCTTTTCTCCTGCAAACCAAACTTTTTTGTGTTGATCTTCCAGAATGCTGTTGATTCGTGAATTCATTACAGGGTTTTCCGGATAAAATGTTTTGATCCAAACAGAATCAGTGATGTTTTTGGGAGGAATTGCTTTACACAATCCCAGATTAGTGCCAATCCAGATACTGTTTTCAGAGTCTTTGACAATTTCGTTTACACGGTTGTTGTTCTGACTGTCCCCAAAAATATAAAGTCTGTTCAAATCATTTTTCAATGGATTAAAATTATTTCTGATAATCAGACTGTTACCCGTATCCCCAAAAAGATATAGCCCGTTTCCTGTTTTACAAAACGCTTGTCTGTTGCTCATTTGAAGCTTAAGATTTTTGAAAGTAACAGTGTTTGTTTCAATCTTTCCATATCCACCGCATATATACAGCTCATCATCAATGTTTTTTATATGATAAATGTACTCAATCAAACCAGGGCTTGTTTTGCTTGGCACACGGCTGAAAATTCCATTCTCCAAAATGTTAATGCCATTAATTGTACCAATGAGTAGCTGGCCTATTTTGGATTTCGTAATTGAATTCACAACATTGCTACTCATACCATCTGCTTCAGAAAAGCTTCTCAGATAAAGATGATTCAGGCAATATGCCCCATTACCATAAGTGCTAAGCCATATATTTCCTTCATCATCTTCCAAGATGTGGGTAATGACGGCTTGCTGCAGGCCTATTTTGCTTCCGATATCTGTAACTGTTACCGAATTCTTTGGAACACAAAAGAGCCCCCTGCCCATGATTGTAAACCAAAGCATCTCATTACTATCCTGAATCAAACTTATAACCTCTTTATTCCCCGATCCTTCAATTTCAATTTCCCGAATAACCTGATTGTTTTTTATCTGACATATCTTTCCATTCAACCCTGCAAAATAACAACTATCTCTGCCGCCTGTAACACTGAACACTTCGGTTTCGGGCAAACCTTTAACATCGAGCTTTCTAACCGAATCGTGCTGAATGGTTGAAATACCCAGAGTCGTCAAAGCGTATATTTCCCCTGAAGGCAACTTTACGAGCTTAATCAGTTCTTGGGTGTTCAAGAAAATTTTACCAATTGAAAGAAACGAAGCAGAATCTTCCCGGATTACTTTCAGAGTCCATGGCTTGGTAAAAGCATAAATAGCTGGATGATTCTTGTTTGATGAGGTGTATATTAGTGTGTTGATTGGAAATTGTTGCCCCAACATTTCCTGATAAAAGTTTTTTATTTTACCGTTTTGTAGTACATTAATCCCTTTATTGTAATTACCAAAATAAATTGTGCCATTTTCACCTTCGATAATCGAAATAATCGAGTTCGAATTCAACCCATCCACAGTCCTGTATGTTGTAAATTGACTCCCGTCAAATTTACTGGCACCATTTAACGTGGCAAACCAGAGCAGTCCTTCACTGTCCTGCATCATGTTAAATACCGTTGAAGAAGCCAAGCCATCAGCGGTTGTATAATGATAATAGGAAGGGGTTTGTGCAAAAAGAATGCTCAGTTGAAACCAAAAAAAAACGATAAGACTTGGAAGCTTTGAAAGCATGATTACAAATGCATTAGCAAGGTTTTAATTTTCATAACAAATTCTGGCACTTTTCGGCGCGATATTTCAATTCTGCTTTCATCTGCCATGATAACGTAGTTTCCACTCTGATTCGAATATTGTTTAACATGTCTCAAGTTGATCAAATGCGACTTGTGTATTCTGGAAAACATTTCCTGCGGCAATGAATCCTCGAAGTTTTTTAATGTTCGCGATACAATATACTTTTTTTGGTCTTTTGTTATCACTGTTGTATAACAGCCATCCCCTTCGAGCCTTATAATTTCGTCAATCGTTAAGACATTAAAACCATGGGAAGCCGGTATGAGCAGCTTATCCTTGTCACATGAGATTTCTGTTTTTTGCAACTTGTCCTGAATCGCGAGCAGTTTTTTCACCGTCAACTTCAGTTCTTTGATACTGATGGGCGTGAGAAGGTAATCTGCTGCCCCGGCTTTCACTGCATTGATGCCATATTCCATAAAAGCACTTACGAACACAACTAAAAAATCCCTTTCTTTAAACTCTTCAAGAAAGTCGAACCCGTCAAGCACGGGCATGTTAATATCCAGAAAAACTACATCAGGTTTCAGAGAATGAACGAGTAGTTTGGCCTGTATAGCTGACTCGGATAGTCCGAGAATCTTAATTTCGGGGCAGTAGTCCTCAATAATCGTTTTCAGATTTTCTCTGGCATAAAGTTCATCATCAACAATGATGGCCGTGAGCAACGGTGCAGTAGTTTGTGCTGTCATAATACGTCGCTTGGTGGTTCAAATTAGCTGTAAATCCTTATTTTTAACGAAGTTACAGATATCATCTAACGCCAAAAATAGTCTAATTGAGTAATAAAGTAAATATATATTGATTTATTTTTTTGCTGTACCTACTAAGCTGACAAAATTGTTTATCGTGTGTATGTTTAAAAACGCTCCTGTGCACACCTTGGTAAAGGCATCTGCGAGGTGGGGTTAAAACAGTTTATTCTGCTTTTTTGACAGATGGCACTTGCTCGTAAAGAAGGTTGTTTGGGTAATACGGCAACTTAGTAAACAATTCAGAAATCCAATTATAAAGAATTGCCTTTGCCATCCAATATTGATCCCCATTGCTCTTTAGCGTTGTTCTTCAACTTTGTTTATGATTTACTTTAATAACGCAAATAGGAATGCTTATAAAACGCTTTACTTTTACCTTTCAAAAACCGGCTTTAACAATGTCAGAACCTCGTCCAAAACTCTTCCTTCTCGATGCAATGGCATTGATATCTATGGCATTTTTTGCGCTGAATAAAAATTCTCGAATCAATTCGAAAGGGCTGAACACATGAGCTATTTTGGTTTTTCTCAATTGTTTCATGTTTTCTGTTTAAACGTTTGAAACCCTCAAATGATACCTAACTTCATCCGCCGTCAGCTTGGAGATGGTTAGCCGCCGGATACGGTTGGACGCCGGAAAATGTTTCAAACACCCCGAATTTTTGAAATATTGTCTCAGTACGGGTTTTGAAGAGAGCTGCTAAAGACTTATTGTTCAGTTGTAAACGAGTTTAACGATTTTTTCGAGCCAAAGACGGTCGGTTTCATCAAAAGCAGCCAGCTCACTGCTGTCAACATCCAGCACGCCAATCACCACACCATTTATATCGAACAGCGGGACCACAATCTCGGATTGAGAGCGGCTGTCGCAGGCAATGTGTCCGGGAAAAGCATGAACATCATCCACAATCACACTGTGTTTTTGTTTGATGCTGGCCCAGCAAACACCTGTATCCCTTGCCAAATCAATGCAGGCTAACGAACCTTGATAAGGGCCAACCTGTAACCTGCCCTCGTGAAGCAAATAAAAACCAGTCCAAAAAAAAGTGTCCATTTTATGATGAAGCACGGCTGCTATTGTGGCCATATTCGACAATGGGTTGTTGCTTTTTACAAGCAACCCGCTGATTTGCTGAAATAAACGTTCGTAACGGCTGTTTTTTTTGTTTGGTTCCATCGCTTCTGAGTTTTCTTTGGGTTTAAACAAGCAAAAATACTGTTTTGATGCTTTACGCTGAATGGTATTTCGGGCTGAAATCTTCCTTTTCCAGAGGGTCGCAGACAAGTCTGGGAACGTTTGAAAAAATGTAAAATAAGACTAAGTGTGGTTAAATCAGACTATTGCGTAAATATGGTTTTATACCCACATTGCGCTTTCTGGCAGCTTTCATTATTTTTGCCGCGCGCAAAGAAAAAACGAGCGTGTCCTTTTTTTATTCAGTAACAACGAAAACAATGAGCATTAAAAAGCAAATCTTAAAAACAAAGCCAGTTTGCAAAGTTAGTTTCAAAGTGGGTAAAGCCGAAGCCGGAGGAGCCACAAAGGTTGCCATCTTGGGCGATTTCAACGGATGGAATCCATCGGTAGATTTGATGAGCCCGTTGAAAGACGGGTCATTCAGCCATACCATCGAGCTTGAAACAGGTAACAGCTACCAGTTCCGCTATTTAGCCGATGACAGACGCTGGTTTGACGAAGCTGAGGCCGATTCGCATGCTGCGAACGAGTTTGGCGCACTAAACAACGTTATCATTCTCTGAAAAATCACCGGCTAAATATCGGATTGATTTTTTGGCATAAAAAAGAACTTCCCA
>JBDHYT010000035.1:0-12593 GCA_039811485.1 Marinilabiliaceae bacterium
TATTGATGTATAGTCGCCCCCCAATGCACCAAATGCATTGCCCATAGCCATTGAGCGTGCTGTACCTGTGGGTGTATTGGTCGAGAAACGGATGGCATCATCTATACCTTGACCGGCTACAGAAACCGACACTAATATTGATGCCGATATTGAAAACAATAACTTTTTCATAGCATATTTTTATAAAAATGGGTAATAGAACAGTATAGAAAGTAAACCAGTGTTAGTATATAACACTGATTTACTTTTATTTAATCACTCTACTATATCAACGTCGATTGCTTCTCGGAGTCGATGATCCACCTCCTGAATTACTGTTACTGCCAGATGATCGCGAAGGTGTGTAGGTACTGTTGTTGTTGCTGGGTGTATAACCCGACGACCTGCCTCCTCCGCTATTTTCAATCACGGTGCTGCGCTGCGAGTTACTTGGCGTGTATGATGGTCTGCTGCTGCTACCTGTCGATGCAGGTGTCCCCGATCCATCATTATATCGCTGAGTGACAGTAGAACCATTTCGCTGGCCCCGATCGCGCACTGTGGTTGAGTTATTATTGGCTGGCGAGCTGCCGGTTCCATTACCTCCATTTGCAGGACGGTCAAAAGTAGTGCCTCCCTTGTTGGTTCCATTCGATGGGTTTGACGGACGGCTATAGTTGACCCTTCCTTCAGTTTTCACTATGTTGCCATCGCGCGAAACATTCATGTTTGTAGTTCCGTTGTTTGATGGTGACGACGAGTAATAATCACGACCTGACGACCTGTAAGAGTTCGAGGTATTCGAATTGTAATTTGAATTTGAATTTGGATTCATGCCCACAGAGTTATTTGAATTGCCTGTGCGCGAACCGTAATATGTATCCCTGCCCGGACGGTTGGCAATATTACCACCGGGATAGTAGTGGTGGTGGTGATAGCCAGGCCAGTAACCCGGATAACCGCCCCAACCCCAATAAGGGTTGTAGCCATAGCCATAACCATAGTAAGGATAGTTCCAACTATCGTACCAGCCGTAATATGGCCATCCGTAGCCATATCCCATGCCTATGCCGAACGACCAGTTCCAGTATGGGCGATAGCCGCCATAGTAGAACCCTGAATAGAGACGGTTACTCCACGATGGGAATGCGTAGGCATAATTGCCATCAACATATACATTCCAATCTGGGTCGCTGAAATAAACCACCTGGGTATATAACGGTGACCAGTAAGGGATTCCCCTAAAAGGACCATGAAACTTTACCAATCGTTCGGCGTAGTCCTGATCGTAGGATGAGCCTGAAAAGCCGTTTACCCAATATCCTGTCTTATCGTTATAGTAAACCACAGTGTCAACATCCCTCACGTTTTTATCGGCAAGGATGGCTGCGTAGTTGGTCTGAATCTGACTGAAATCGCGAGGATCGTTGCCATAGGAAGTGCGGCTGTACTCACGTACTTTCTGATCGTACACCTGTTTATCCTGACTCTGCACTGATTTATCGGCAATTACAGGGATATATGTATCCGGAATAGTTAAAGGTTTGCCCTTTGGATTATAATATATATCGTCGTTATAAGCCAGTCCGGACTGCATCCGTGCTGTAGAACAAGCTACAAGCCCAAGTGCCAGGATTCCTGATATTAATACTTTTGTTCTCATATTTATTTCCTCCGGTTATGGTTAGTTATCACTTAAAGAGTAGCAAATTCTATACCATTTGTTAAAAATGTAAAAATATTCATCAACGAATAAGTGTTGTTAGCGTAAAACGGGAAAATTCGTGCCATAAAATCATCATTTAGCAATAATACACTATTTTTTTGTGAAATAAGGATTTAATCTCTCTTAATTTTTGCAACTTTGTGGTTCATAAAATAAAACAATCATTCATTATCAATATGGCAAAAGAGTTGACTTCACGAAGTGAAAATTATTCTCAATGGTACAACGACCTGGTTATCAAGGCCGACATGGCCGAGAACTCAGCCGTGCGTGGATGTATGGTTATCAAGCCATACGGTTATGCCATCTGGGAAAAGATGCAAAGTGTCCTCGACAGGATGTTTAAAGATACAGGTCATGTGAATGCCTATTTCCCGCTGTTTATTCCCAAGTCGTTTTTCAGCAAAGAGGCTTCACACGTTGAGGGATTTGCCAAGGAGTGTGCCGTTGTAACCCACTACCGCCTAATGACCGACCCCGAAGGCAAAGGTGTTGTGGTTGACCCCGAGGCACGCCTTGAGGAGGAGCTTATAGTGCGCCCCACATCCGAAACAATCATCTGGAACACATATAAAAACTGGATTCAGTCGTACCGCGACCTCCCTATCAAATGCAACCAATGGGCCAATGTGGTACGTTGGGAGATGCGAACACGACTATTCCTTCGTACCGCCGAATTTCTGTGGCAGGAAGGCCACACTGCACACGAAAGTGCCCGGGAAGCAATAGAAGAGACAGAGACAATGCTTAAAGTGTATGCCGACTTTGCCGAAAACTATATGGCTATGCCTGTGGTACAAGGTGTTAAAACGGCCAACGAGCGTTTTGCAGGAGCACTCGAAACATATACAATTGAGGCTCTGATGCAGGATGGCAAAGCACTTCAATCGGGAACATCACACTTCCTGGGACAAAACTTTGCAAAAGCGTTCGACGTTACCTTCACCAATAACGAAGGCAAATTGGATTATGTATGGGCTACATCATGGGGCGTATCAACACGCCTGATGGGAGCTCTTATCATGGCACACTCCGACGACAACGGGTTAGTGCTCCCTCCAAAGCTTGCTCCTATTCCGGTGGTTATTGTGCCTATTTATAAAACAAAGGAGGAGTTGGACAAAATATCGGTGATAGCTAAGGATTTGGTAGCAAAATTCAAGTCGATGGGCATCGAAGCAAAATACGATGATAACGACAAGAAGAAGCCGGGCTGGAAATTTGCCGAATATGAGTTAAAGGGTGTGCCTGTGCGCCTTGCAATAGGACCGCGCGACTTAGAGAACAACAATGCCGAAGTGGCTCGACGCGACACTCTTACCAAAGAGACTGTATCACTCGACGGCATAGACCAATATGTGGTTAACCTGCTGAATGATATTCAGAAAAACATTTTCTCCAAAGCACTCAAATTCAGAGAAGAAAGCACAACCAGGGTTGACAGTTTCGACGAATTTAAAAAAGTGCTCGACGAAAAAGGCGGCTTTATCCTGGCGCACTGGGATGGAACTTCAGAAACAGAAGAGCAGATAAAAGCCGAAACCAAAGCAACAATACGCTGTATTCCGCTCAACAACGAGCAGGAGGATGGAAAATGTATCTTCAGCGGTAAACCATCGAAGCAGAGAGTACTCTTTGCCAGAGCATACTAAAAATAATTATCGTTATAAAGAGTGAGGGTGGACGCAAAACGTGGACACCCTCCTTTTTTTTATACGATAAATCAACAACACGATGATAATAATTATCCGAATATCACTATTCGATGTCAGGCAGATGGGATATTAGCTCCAATTATATTAACTTTACTAATATCATAACTCCAGAACCATGGCAAAGACAACATTACGCGACGAAATACTCACTACGTTAAGAGTGAAAGCCGTTACAAAACAGAACATCTTTAAGGTAACACTTTCAGAGTTCGAAAAACTCAGAACCGTCCTCAACTATATATCGAACGAATACAACTCACATCTTGCCGACTGCAACGACATAACTGTTGAAGTAAGCGACAGCGGATCATACGTGATACAGATGAAAATAGCCGGCGATATACTAATTTTTGTGATGCACAGCAACGTTTTCCAATTCGACCGCGACCACGATATATGGCGACAACCCTATGTGATAGAGCAGCCAATGAGAACATATTCGGGGGTGATAAGTATATACAACTTCCTTTACGACTCGTTCAGATACGACAGACCAGAAGACCTAGGATACCTGATAGCACGAATTTTCATAAACCAGGAGAGTGCATACTTTGTTGAAGGTAAGCGACAACGCCGAATGGGAGTAAAACACTTTGGCGAAAACAAACTTGATGCCGACGCCTGGCAAAAGATTGTTGAAACATCGATAAGATATGCAATCAACTTCGATCTGCTTGTGCCACCCTATGAGGCAGCAAACATAATAACCCAAAGCCAGATGAAAGAGGAGATAATGAACTCTAAAATAGAAACAGGCAAACGACTGGGCTTCAGATACAACTCTGATGATGTAAGATAAAACAAATCTCCTAAACCGGCCATAATCAAAAATCTTAGAGAATATAAGGAAATGTCAACATAATTTAACAAATCAAAGAAGCACCATAAGCGAACAAAGCACCAGTTATTCTGTTTAGATATTATTAGTAACTAAAAAAATCTAAAACAATGTCAGTATTAATTGGAAAAAAGGCTCCTGATTTTAATGCAAAAGCAGTAATCAATGGTGGTGAGATAGTAGATAACTTTACACTATCGCAGTTTGAAGGCAAAAAATATGTTGTCCTCTATTTTTATCCGGCCGACTTTACCTTTGTTTGTCCCACCGAGATCATTGCATTTCAGGACTATATAGAAGAGTTCAAAAATCGCAACGTAGAAGTTATCGGTGTATCAACCGACTCTGAGTTTTCACATTGGAAATGGCTTCAGACTGAGAAAAAAGATGGCGGAATTAAAGGGGTGAAATATCCGTTGGTTGCCGACGCAAGTATGACTATTTCGGAGAATTACGATGTACTTGCCGGCAATTACGACTATTCAGAAGAGGGTCAACTAATTTTTAACGGTACGCCTCAAGCCTATCGTGGCCTGTTCCTTATTGATAAACAAGGTATTGTGCGTCACCAACTGGTAAACGACATGCCGTTGGGACGTGATATTGAAGAAGCAATCAGGATGGTAGATGCGCTACAGTTCTTTGAAGAGAACGGCGAGGTTTGTCCTGCCGGATGGCACAAAGGTAAACAAGGCATGAAAGCAACCCAGGAGGGTGTAGCCGAATATCTTGGAAAAAAGTAATAAAAACCATTGCAAACAAATAAAAAACCCGCATCGACGGGTTTTTTTATTGACAAAAATCAAATATATTCATACATTTCATGGTGCAATCAATAAAATTAACGGCCATGAAACTGTTATTAACCATAGCATTTACAACAATATGGATGCTGCCACAAATGCTAAATGCCCAAGGTATATTGGATAGGCTGAACAAAAAGATGCAGCAAAAAGTAGAGGAGCGGATTGAAAATAAAGTCGACGAAAAGATTGACAAAGAGATTGATAAGATTGAAAAGGAGCAGCCGGACAAAAAAGAGAGGGAGAGTGCCATAGAAAGATTATCAAAAATATCGGTAACATCAGAGCCTGTGAAATATGAACAGACCTACATTTTCAATGAGTCGATGGTAATGGAGATGAGCATCTTCAATAAAAAAAACGAGTTAAAGAACGCAAGTAAATTTACCATCCTCTTCACCCCTTCGGAGGCAAATTTTGGATACAGCATAGCCGACAACAGCAAAAAGAAGAAAAAGGATGAGAGCAAATCATTATTTGTTTACGACAAAAAAAACGATGCGATGCTGATGCTCAACGAAACAGAAGATGGCAAAAACGGAATAGCAACATCAATAAAAATCAAGGAAAGTAAAGGAGAGGAACAGACCGAGAGCGAGAGTGATGACTTCAAGTTTACAAAAACCGGTCGAACCAAAATCATACTTGGCTATAAATGTGACGAGTGGGCCGGCGAATCGCAAACATCAAAGGCGATATACTGGGTCACCAAAGACATTAACTGGCATAGCTCCAATTTCATAAATAATACGGCACAAAAAAAGAGTAACACCTTTACCCGATACCCTGAAGGAATGATGCTTGAAGCAGATATCACCTCAGAAGATAATGAAAGAGTGCACTATCTTGTTACTGAGATAAACCACAACATTAATTTCAGGTTAAACACAGCCGATTATCAAATATCGAATCTTGGCAGTGTGAGTTTCTAAACAGAAGAGGCTGTCTCTTTAGGGACAGCCTCTTTTATTATCAAATCGAATCAATTTCTTTCAGGGCGTCGCTCTCTGCCCTTTCCGCGCGGGAATCCACCTTTGTCTGAATTCCTGGGGCCTCTGTCGCCACGATCGCCACGGTCATTGCGGTCGCCACGGTCGCTTCGACGGTTCTTATCGCCAAATTTGCGGTCTTTGCCAAACTTACGCTCACCGCGGCTATCGCCACTCTTGGCTGAAGCTGGTTCTACTATCAGCTTATAACCATTTACAAACTGCTTGTCAAGCACTTTCACAACTTCGTTGGCATATTCGGCGTCCACCTCAAAGAATGAGAAATTCTTAAGTATCTCTATCTGACCTATTTTCACCTGAAGACCACGGGTATAGTTATTAACCAAACCTATCAAGTCGCCGGCATTCATGCGGTCAGTCTTTCCAAGGTTGATAAACAGACGGGCAAAGTTACCACTCGGTTTTCCGGCCATTTTCTCACGCTTCTGCGGATAGATGTTAAGATCCTGTGCATCGCGATAGTAGTTGTTAAACTGTTCGAATTCGGCGGCCACAATCTTTTCGATAAGTTGCTCGCGGCTGAAGCCCGACAGTTTTTCGTAAATAGCAGGGAGAAACTGAGTCACAGTGCCTTCATTAATCTCTTGTTTTTCAAGACGATCAACAAAATAGAGTAATTTTTTCTCGCAAATCTCTTCTGCCATAGGCACAAGTTTCTGCTCAAATTTCTTACCCGAAATACGTTCAATTTCGCGTATGCGGTTCATCTCGCGCGAGTGGATGATGGTTGCGCTGATACCCTTCTTTCCTGCCCTACCGGTACGGCCACTGCGGTGGATATAAACCTCTACGTCATCGGGAAGATTATAGTTGATTACATGTGTCAATTCGTTAACGTCGATACCGCGAGCCGCTACGTCGGTTGCCACCAACAATTGGAGGTGCTTGATGCGGAAACGCTGCATCACCATATCGCGCTGGGCCTGCGACAAGTCGCCATGAAGTGCGTCTGCATTATATCCGTCGGCCATAAGCTTGTCGGCCACTTCCTTAGTCTCCTGGCGGGTGCGGCAAAACACAATACCATAAATATCGGGGTTGATATCGACAATACGCTTAAGTGCCAGATAGCGGTCGGAGGCATGAACCATGTAATAGATATGGCTAACAGTATCGGCACCCTGGTTGGTCTTACCAATCTTAATCTCCATCGGATTCTTCATATAACGCTTGGCTATATTCGAAATCTGCTGAGGCATGGTAGCCGAAAACAGAAGTGTTTGACGCTCTTCGGGTGTCTGGCTCAAAATGGTTTCCAAATCGTCTTTAAAACCCATGTTAAGCATCTCATCAGCCTCATCAAGAACCAACCACTTGATATTATTAATCTTAAGTACTCCGCGATCCAAAAGATCATTCACGCGGCCTGGCGTACCAACCACAATATGGCTTCCGTTGCGCAGTGCCCTAATCTGGGTTCTGATATCGCTACCACCATACACAGGGGTAACATTCAGCCCTTTTCTGAATTTGGAAAATGCTGTGAGGTCTTTGGTTATTTGCAGACAAAGCTCACGAGTAGGACAAAGCACCAGAGCCTGGATATTTGAATCATCAATATCAACAAGCTGAATAACAGGCAGACCGAAGGCACCTGTTTTACCGGTACCTGTTTGAGCCAGCGACACGATGTCGTCTCCGTTTTTAAGAATTTCAGGGATTGCTTTTTCCTGTACGGGTGTGGGATTTACGAAACCCAACTCTTCAATGGCTTTCAGTAACTCCTCTGAAAGTCCAATCTCTTTAAATGATTGCATAAGTAGTTTTTATCCACTTTCTGCACGCCCGTCATCATATAATGAATCAATAAAAACGCTACCCTGAAAACCGGATGTGGCTGAAGTGGTTGTTTATGAGGGTGCAAAGATAGATGTTATTTTTTTATCAGAAACTCTCTATTAGTTAAATAAATACAATTTTCGATTTTACGCCATTTTTTTGTTTAAAAAGCAAAAGAGAGGCTTCAAAAATGAGCCTCTCTTTTGTTGTATCAAAATAAATCAATAGGCATTAAGCGGGAAACCGTGCATCAGTTCGTACACCTGTTTCCTTACCTCTTCGGCAACCTGTTCCGAATCGGGATTGCTCAAAACCCGGTCGATAAGCTCTACTATCGGTTTCATGTGCTCCTCTTTAAGACCTCTCGACGTAAGTGCCGGAGTACCAACACGTATGCCTGAAGTTGTAAAAGGCGAGCGGCTGTCGTAAGGAACCATATTTTTATTGATGGTTATATCGGCTTTCACCAGTGCATTCTCGGCAGCTTTACCTGTCAACTCAGGGAATTTGGTGCGTAAATCGATAAGCATCAAATGGTTGTCGGTGCCACCGGAAACAATTTTATATCCTTTTTCGACAAAACAAGCAGCCATTGCACGCGCATTCTTAACAACCTGCTGCTGATATTGCTTATATTCGGGCTGTAGGGCCTCATAGAAAGCCACCGCCTTGGCAGCAATGACATGCTCAAGCGGACCGCCCTGAATACCCGGGAACACCGAAGAGTCAAGAAGCGACGACATCTTGCGAATCTCACCCTTCTTGGTAGTCTTGCCCCATGGATTGTCAAAATCCTTACCAATGAGAATAATACCACCGCGAGGGCCTCGGAGTGTTTTATGCGTTGTAGAGGTAACGATATGGGCATACTCGCAAGGATTTTTAAGCAATCCGGCAGCGATAAGACCAGCAGGGTGAGCCATATCAACCATCAGCAAGGCACCAACCTTATCGGCGATGGCACGCATACGGGCATAATCCCAGTCGCGCGAGTAGGCCGAACCACCACCAATAATAAGCTTTGGCTTATGCTCAATGGCAAGTTTCTCCATCTGGTCGTAATCAATCAGCCCGGTATCTTCCTTCACAGTGTAAGCTATTGGCTGATAAAGCATTCCTGAGCTGTTAACGGGCGAGCCATGCGAAAGGTGTCCGCCATGCGATAGGTCGAGGCCCAGGAACTTGTCGCTTGGCTCAAGCACAGTCATCATCACCGCCATATTGGCTTGTGCGCCACTATGAGGCTGTACGTTAGCCCACTCGGCATTATAAAGCTTTTTCAGACGCTCTATGGCAAGATTTTCACTTTGATCCACAATCTGGCAACCACCATAATAACGGGCACCCGGAAGACCTTCGGCATACTTGTTGGTCATGACAGAACCCATGGCTTCCATCACCTGATTACTGACAAAATTTTCGGAAGCTATCAGCTCAATGCCGTGAAGCTGACGCTGTTTCTCTTTTTCAATTAAATCAAAGATTTGACTGTCTCTGTTCATGTGTAATAAATTTATAAGCTCTGCAAACGGCAGAATATTATTATCTTAAATATCTGTAAGAGATAGATTACTTTTTATCCCTGAACAAATTTAATATATTGAATGAATTAAAAGACTGATTTAACACACCATTTTTCATGATTATTCATACGAAAAATCGATCAAAACATTGCGATAGACCGAAAAAATCTTCGATTTGGAGACAAAACCCACATATTTACGATTATCCAACACCGGCAGATTCCAGGCTCCGGTGGCTTCAAACTTCTCCATCACGGCATCCATCGGGTCGTCAATCTGGATATAGGCGGGTGGGAGAGTCATCAGATCGGAGACCAGCACCTGGTTGTAGCGGGCACTTGGAAACATAATGCTACGGATATCCTCAAGCAAGATAACGCCAATCATCTCATCCTTAGCATTTAACACCGGGAAAATATTACGTTTCGACCGGGCCACAACCTGCACCAGCGCACCGAGAGTAGCGGTTGGTGCCACGGTATGAAAGTCATTCTCAATCACTTCGTTGAGCTTCATCAATGTAAGTACGGCCTTATCTTTTTCGTGGGTGATAAGTTTTCCTTCATCTGCCAGCCGCTTGGTATAGATGGAGTATGGCTCGAAATAGTAAATAGTGAGATATGCAATGGCCGCGGTAATAATTAGAGGTACAAACAGTTGATAGCCATTGGTGATTTCAGCAATAAGAAAAATGGCAGTAAGCGGTGCATGCATCACCCCCGACATAATACCTGCCATCCCTGCCAAAGTAAACGATGTGGTAGGAATGAGATACCAGCCGGCCAGATTATTCAACTTGGCAAAGAAAAACCCGGCCACACCACCGAGGAAGAGGCTTGGAGCAAAAGCACCTCCCACACCACCAGCACCATTGGTTGCTCCGGTGGCCAACACTTTGAAAATCAATATTAACCCCAAATAGAGAAGCATCACCCATGGATATGATCCCAATTCGCCAAACAGAGTATTTTGAATCACTTCATGCTCCTGCCCGCGAAGAAGACTGGTAACGGTGGAATATCCTTCGCCATAAAGCGGTGGAAAAAAGAATATAAGTACACCCAGAGCAAGCCCACCAATCAATAGCTTTATATATGGCTTTTTAAACTTGGCAAACCCCTTTTCGATGCCCATCAGCATACGCGAAAAGTAGAGTGATATTAGCCCGGTAAAAATTCCAAGTAACACATAATGAGGAATATCGGCAATATTAAAAGGCATTTCTATAAAAAAATTGAACTCAACCTCTTTGCCGAGAAAGAAAAACGATACAGTAGCAGCAGTAACAGTGGAAATAAGAAGTGGCACAATCGAAGCAAGGGTCAGATTTAGCATCAGGATTTCGATGGTGAAGACCATACCGGCAATAGGAGCTTTAAACACTCCGGCAATACCCCCGGCAGCTCCACAAGCCATCATGAGTGTCAATGTTTTATAATCCATGCCAAACAACCGCCCCAGCGAGGAGCCAATTGAAGCACCTGTTAGCACGATTGGGGCCTCGGCACCCACCGAGCCACCGAAGCCAATGGTGAAAGAGCTCGCCACAATCGACGAGTAATTGTTGTGCCGTTTCAGCCGACTGTCACCCCGCGAGATGGCGTAAAGTATCTTTGTGATTCCATGCCCTAAGCTCTCGTGAACAAAGAAACGGATGAAGAGTATGGTGATAAAAATACCAATGGCAGGATATGCCAGATAGAGAATATTGAAATTTAAGGATTCAAAATGCCCTACAAGAACAACCTTTACCCAGTGAATAGTGTTTTTGAGCACCACAGCTGCCAAGCCACTGATCAATCCCACAAGAAAACTAAGGAATATCACAAAATTGCGTTGACTTACATTACGCAGCCTCCAAGCAATAAATCTATCCAACAAAGTTTTTAAGTACCTCATGACAACAAAAATAACACATACAATTATTTTTTGCTATCGTGAAGGGGTAAAATATTGAATTATTGACTCAATTTTTGGGCTGAACATCGGCCCAGTTTTCATTACGCTTGATGCGCGTAACCTGCATCTCGCTAATACAAAACAACTTAGCCACCACATTTTGCTTTACGCCCCTTGCAAGCATAGCCTTAAGCACCTCCACATCGCTTGGCTTAAGCTTTGAGCTGGTAACCATCTTGCCCGACACACGCCTGTTCTCCTGTAGTACAGCGTGCATACGCTTATAACTGAACTCTTTAGTAACCCATTGCAGATTCTTGTAGTAGTTGTTCTGCTTATTCCAGTCGAGATGGATTACTACGGTTTCGTCGTCGGTAGTTTTTGGTATAAATAGTTCGGCAGTAAGTTTATGAACTAAAAACGACCGTTTTTGACCGTCAACCCTAAGGCTTACATTATAAAAACCCTTGATACTACCCGGCTTCACAATTCGTCCGTTTTTCGGATCGTAACAATAGCTCTTTACGCGCCCATAATTGCTAATCTCATACTTCTTGTCGGTAAATGGTATTTCGCGCCATATTTCATCCTCAAGCTTTCTTAGATTACGCACATTGTTAGGTAATACCTTCATCTTTTTTACGGGATTAGAGTTAATAATGTCAAATTGGGTTGAATAAACTTCAAAATTAGTAAAACAATATCTATATGTCAACACTAAACTACAATTGAACCCCGTATTTTTTGACAAAAGTGCAAAAATAGCAACTGAATGACTTTAAAAAGTAATAAAATGAAAGAAGAAGAGGGGACAAGGGACAATTGATAATTGACAGCTTGACTCCGGATGGAGTCGCATGTATATAGCTGCAAAGTATCAAAATCTGAAACGACCTCGGAGTGGGTCGCATGTTTTTCAGCAATACGTCGGCTCGTAGAGCCACTTCATGCATAACCATGGGTTTTAACCCGCGGTACTTGACCCTCTTGCTCCTATGCCCGTCAGGACAGCACCTTTTCGTGTTAATTCGCGGTAATTGGGTGACAGTGGACAATTGACAATTGAAAGTTGAAAATTGAAAATTGAAAATTTCTGTAGAAAAACAGTGTAATCAGTGCTTAATCCGTGAAATCAGTGTTCTGCCATTAGCCATTAGCCATTAGCCAACAGCCAACAGCCATTAGCCATTAGCCAACAGCCATTAGCCAACAGCCAACAGCCATTAGCCATTAGCCACTAGCCAACAGCCAAAAGCCAACAGCAAATAGCCATTAGCCAATAGCCATTAGCCAATAGCAATCAGGCATTAGCCATGAGCGA
>JBDHYT010000036.1:0-12515 GCA_039811485.1 Marinilabiliaceae bacterium
TGTGTTGCGCCACAATATGCCCATTGCCGACGTGCTTGGGTTGGTGGCCGGTCTGCAGCTTGATAATGAGTCGATTAACACCTGGAAGAATGGTGTTGAGAGGGCACTGAAGAAATATATTCCTAACGGAACCAAAGCCGCTAAAGGACATTGCGAACACTGTGGTGCCGACTCGTTGGTATATCAGGAGGGATGCCTCACCTGCTCCAACTGCGGACATAGCAAATGTGGTTGATGATAACCCGGTAAAAAATGTTGTCTCCCGTCAGATAGCCATATTTACCGGCAATTGATAGTCTCCTGCCGATATTGCGGAATACTTAGGTTTTCCTTGATATGGGCAGGAGTTTTCTTTTTTTACCGGTATTCAAAAGAGCGAAAAAATCCTGTTACAGCATCTAATTTGTTATATTTGCAAAAAAAATATTTTAGTCATGACCGATCGTCCCGTTAGAGTACGTTTTGCCCCCAGTCCCACTGGGCCGCTGCATATTGGTGGTGTTCGCACAGCACTGTTTAACTACCTTTTTGCCCGTAAGCATGGTGGAACTTTTATTTTACGCATTGAGGATACCGACTCAACCCGGTTTGTGCAGGGTGCCGAAGAGTATATCAATCAGAGTCTTAAATGGCTCGGACTAAACGTTGATGAAGGGGTGCAGGAGGGTGGTCCTTACGGCCCCTACAAGCAGAGCGAAAGGAAAGAGATATACCATAAATATGCCTTGCAGCTGGTAGAGTCTGGTTGGGGATATTATGCCTTTGATACACCCGAAGAGCTTGAGAATCTGCGTAATGCCGCCGAGGCTCAAAAGCAGATCTTCGCCTACGATATGCACACCCGCCAGTCGCTTAAAAACTCTCTGTCGCTTGATGCCGGTGAAGTACAACAGCGCATTGCCAATGGCGAGCCATGGGTTATCCGGTTTAAGATGCCCGAAAATACCGAAGTTACAACAACCGACCTTATCCGCGGCACGGTGGTGTTCAATACCAACACCTTAGATGACAAAGTGTTGTATAAGAGTGTTGACGAACTGCCAACCTACCATCTGGCCAATATTGTTGACGACTACCTGATGAAGACCACCCACGTAATACGGGGTGAGGAGTGGCTCCCTTCGGTGCCGTTGCACGTTATGCTCTATCGTGCCTTCGGATGGGAAGATGTTATGCCTCAGTTTGCGCACCTGCCTCTAATATTGAAACCCAGTGGTAAGGGTAAACTGTCGAAACGTGATGGCGATAAGGATGGTTTTCCGGTGTTTCCGCTCGAATGGGATATGGGCAATGGTGAGATTGCATCGGGCTATCGCGAGAGCGGCTACTTCCCCGAGGCGGTAATCAACCTTCTGGCACTTCTGGGCTGGAATCCCGGTACCGAACAGGAGATATTTACCATGGATGAGCTATCCGAACTCTTCGCACTCGACAGGGTTAACAAGTCGGGAGCACGCTTCGATCCCGAAAAGGCACGTTGGTTCAACCATCAGTATCTGATAAATAAGGACGACAGTGAGCTTGCTCACCTCTTTGCCGACGAGCTTAAAAAACATGATGTGGACGCCAATATTGATTTCGACAGCAAAGTTGTGGGTTTGGTTAAGGAGCGTGTCAACTTTGTGTCTGAGATGTGGGAGCAGGCATTTTTCTTCTATCAATCGCCTGTGTCGTACGACGAGAAGGTAGCCCAGAAGCGATGGAAAGACGGCATCCCTGCATTTATGTCGCTGGTAGCCAGGAGCATGGAGAGCGTAGCCGATTGGAAGCCCGATGTGGTTAAAGAGATGGTTTCGGGGCTTATCGCATCGCAGGAAGCCAACGCAGGAGCTGTGTTTAACTCACTCAGGCTGGCAATGGTTGGCGGCAGCTTTGGCCCCGACCTGTTTGTGATAATTGAGATGTTGGGCAAAGAGGAGACTATCAGGCGGGTTGATGCAGCAATAGCGGCACTTTAAAGTCGTAATGCTCCTCCTGCAGGAATAAATATAAGAGTAACCGTGAAATATATTTTGCGGTTACTCTTTTTCTTTGAAGAAGTTGCGATAGAATATCAGCAGCAGGAATATACCTACCGAAATGGCACTGTCGGCAAAGTTGAATACAGGGCGGAAGAATAGAAAGTCGTCGCCTCCCACAAAAGGCAGCCAGCCGGGATATGTGCCGCGAAGAATGGGAAAATAGAACATATCCACCACCTTGCCATGAAGAAACGAAGCATAACCGCCAGTCTGTGGTAAAAATGTTGCAACCTGGCCATAGCTGTGGTCGAAAATAAGGCCGTAGAAGGCACTGTCGATGATATTGCCCATTGCACCTGCCAGCACCATCGAGAGACATACCATAACGCCCATGGGAGTCTCCTTTTTTGATAGCTTGAAGAGGTAGAATCCTATTGCGCTCACCGCTACGATTCTGAACACCGATAAAAAGAGTTTCCCGAACTCACCGGCCAGCTCCATGCCGAAGGCCATTCCGTTGTTCTCCACAAAATGGATAATAAACCAGCGGCCAAACACCGGAAACTCCTCGCCAATCATCATTGTCGATTTAATCCATATTTTAATAGCCTGGTCTATCAATAGAATCAGAAATACTACGGAGAGTGAAATTTTTTGCAGTCTGTTCATGGTTTATCACAAAAATATATTAGACGCAAAAATAGAACCATTTATTCGATTATTGAGCCTCTGAGCCTAAATAATCGATAAAAGCTGTCGATAAAGTTGCAATTATGTTTTTTGGTTGGTTAACGGCGGGTTATTATAGCAGTTTCCCGCAGATAGCGCAATCAACGGCCGATGATAATCCATCGATGCGTTGGCTGGCGTAACCTGCGGGAAACCATATCTTTTTGAGTGTTAGCCTGATGTGCCTAAAAGCAGGCCCCTTACTTTTGCTTCTCTTTGGCTTCCATGCTCAGAGTAGCATGCGGCACGGCACGAAGTCGCTCCTTGGGTATCAACTTGCCGGTCTCGCGGCACACTCCGTAGGTCTTATTCTCTATTCTAACTAATGCTGCCTGAAGATGCTGGATAAACTTCTGCTGACGCTGGGCCAGTTTGCCGGCCTCCTCCTTCGACAACACTGCCGCACCCTCTTCCAGTACTTTGAATGTGGGCGATGTGTCCTGGGTGTCGTTGCCATCCTCGTGTGTGATGGTGTTCTTCAGCAACTCATAATCTCTCTTGGCCTTCTCGAGTTTAAAGACGATGATATCTTTAAATTCCTGAAGCTCTTCATCGGAATATCGGGTTCTTTCTGACATACGGTTTAGTTTTAGTGTATATATAAAATGGACTACCTGCGGTACGAATTGTGTAACATAACGTTAGCCGTTTCTTACTGCAGGCGGTCTCCTGATTTAACCTACTTTTTCAATTTTGATGAAGATAGTTATATTTTCGTCAATTTCCACCTCTTTCGATAGAGATTTATTAACCGATGGTGACAATTTTACACCAACAGCCAGAGTTTGAGTTCCAATATACTCCGAATGAGTGATTACTGCATCATCAATTGCGCTGTGGCTCTCGATTTCTATTGCTATCTTGTCGGTAACATCGAAACCGGAATCCTTGCGGATATTCTGGATTCTGTTCACCAGTTCGCGTGCAATACCCTCTTTGCGCAACTCCTCGGTAACATTGATATCCAAAGCAACAGTGAGCCTGCCTTCATTGGCAACCAACCATCCGGGTATATCTTCCGACATTATCTCCACATCTTCGGCAACAAGGTTAATTGATTGTCCGTCAACAACTATTGCATATTCTGATGTGCGTTCCAACATGGCAATATCCTGCTGTGTCATCTTTGCTATTTCGGCTGAGATGCCTTTCATCAGTTTGCTGTATTTTGGTCCCAGGGTCTTGAAGTTTGGCTTAATCTTTTTAACCAATACTCCCGATGCCTCTTTGAGAAACTCAAGCTCTTTTACGTTTACCTCGGCCAGAATCAGGTTTTTAACTGCACCAATCTGCTCTTCGAACGATGAGTCGAGCACAGGCACCATCATTTTGTTGAGGGGCTGACGTACCTTGATATTAACCTTACGGCGCAGTGCAAGCACCATCGACGAAAGCGACTGTGCATACTGCATCCTCTGCTCGAGGGCTGTATCTATCATCGCCTGGTCGGCCGAAGGGAATTGGGCCAGATGCACCGACACAACGTTAAAACGCCCCGATACGCGGTTTAGATCGCTAAAGAGCTGCTCGGAATAGAACGGTGCAATGGGTGCACTAAGCAGTGCTATTGTCTCAAGACATTGGTGCAGAGTCTGGTAAGCCGCAAGTTTGTCGCTGCTCATGCCGCCTCCCCAGAAACGTTTGCGGTTGAGACGAACATACCAGTTACTGAGATTCTCGAGTACAAAATCCTGTATTGCACGGCCGGCGCGCGTTGGCTCGTAACTCTCGTAGCTATCGGCCACCTCTTTAATAAGGCTGTTGAGCTGCGATATAATCCAGCGGTCGATCTCGGGACGCTCACTTACAGTTACTTGTGGCTCTTTGCCTGTATAGCCGTCGATATTGGCATAAAGGGCAAAGAATGAGTATGTATTGTAAAGTGTGCCGAAGAATTTGCGTTTTACTTCGTCAACACCCGAAATGTCGAACTTCAGGTTATCCCATGGCTGTGAATTGGTTATCATATACCAGCGCAGCGGGTCGGAACCGTACTCCTCCAGTACTTTAAACGGATCTACAGCATTGCCAAGCCGTTTCGACATCTTGTTGCCGTTTTTGTCGAGCACCAATCCGTTGGAGACAACATTTTTGAATGCTACGCTGTCGAAACACATTGTAGCAATGGCGTGCAGGGTGAAGAACCATCCGCGTGTCTGATCCACGCCTTCGGCAATGAAGTCGGCAGGGTAGGGCAGCGAACCGGCACTCTCACCCATCTTGCTCTGGAATGGGAAGTGGTGCTGTGCATAAGGCATTGCGCCCGAGTCGAACCATACGTCGATGAGGTCGAGTTCGCGTTTCATCGGCTTACCCGATGCCGACACAAGAATAATATTGTCAACATAGGGACGGTGCAAATCAATCTTCTTCACCGAGTAGTTCCCGGCCGAAAAGTCGCCAACCACAAAGTCGGGGTAAGGATTATCGGTCATGAAACCGGCCTTCACCGATTCGTTGATTTTAGCCATCAACTCTTCCATCGAGCCAATGCATATCTCTTCCGATCCATCTTCGGTGCGCCAGATGGGCAGTGGTGTTCCCCAGTAGCGTGAGCGGCTGAGGTTCCAGTCCTGAAGATTCTCGAGCCATTTGCCAAAACGGCCTGTGCCGGTTGATGCCGGTTTCCAGTTGATGGTGTCGTTAAGCTCCATCATTCGCTCGCGAACTGCGGTGGTCTTTATAAACCACGAGTCGAGAGGATAATAAAGCACCGGCTTGTCGGTACGCCAGCAGTGAGGGTAGTTGTGGGTATGTTTTTCGATACGGAAGGCTTTGTTCTCCTTCTTCAGCATCACTGCAATATCAACGTCAAGAGAGGTGTCGTCGTCCTTCAGTTTTTCGTCGTAGGCGTTTTTCACATAACGGCCTGCAAACTCCGAATATAGTGCACTGTCGATGGATGACTTTACGAAATCGTGGTTAAGGTTTTCTATTGAATAGAATTTACCGGTACGATCGACCATAGGCTGCTGTTTGCCGTCGCGGTCGGTCATCAGTAGCGGAACTATGCCTGCCGATTTTGCCACACGGTCGTCGTCGGCACCGAAGGTGGGTGCAATGTGCACTATACCGGTACCGTCGCTGGTGGTAACAAAGTCGCCGCATATTACCCTGAAGGCATCGCCACCGGGTTTTACCCACGGTATAAGCTGTTCGTAGGATACTCCTTCCAGGTCGCGCCCTTTGTATGTGGCTGTTATTGTGTATGGTATCTTTTTGTCGCCGGGTTTGTAGGCAGCAAAATCTCCGTTTTCCATATCGGCACTAAAGTGTGCTGCCACCAGGTCTTTGGCCAGAACAACAGTAATGGGTTCACCTGTGTATGGATTGAAGGTAAATACCTTAACATATTCAATATCCGGGCCTACGCAAAGTGCTGTGTTCGAGGGCAGTGTCCATGGAGTTGTTGTCCATGCCAGGAAATATACCTTCCCGTGTGCTCCTTCGGTCAGAAAACGGCTCTTGTCGTTCTCTTTTACAATAAACTGGGCAGTCATGGTGGTATCTTTCACATCGCGGTAGCAACCGGGCTGGTTAAGCTCGTGTGTGCTAAGTCCGGTGCCTGCTGCCGGCGAGTAGGGCTGGATGGTATAACCTTTATAGAGCAACCCTTTGTTGTAGAGGTCTTTAAGCAGATACCACAATGTTTCGATATACCGGTTGTCGTAAGTGATGTATGGGTCTTTCATATCCACCCAGTAACCCATCTTGTGGGTAAGATCTTCCCACAGGTCGGTATATTTCATCACATCCTTGCGGCACGCCTCGTTGTATTCGTCCACAGATATCGATTTGCCGATATCCTCTTTTGTGATTCCAAGTGCCTTCTCCACACCAAGTTCCACCGGCAGTCCGTGTGTATCCCATCCTGCTTTGCGGCGGACAAGGAATCCCTGCTGGGTTTTGTAACGGCAAAACACATCCTTAATGGTACGAGCCATAACGTGGTGAATGCCCGGAACACCGTTGGCCGATGGCGGCCCTTCGTAGAACACATATTCTGGATGTCCTTCACGCTCGCTGATGCTTCTTTCGAAGGCCTGATTTTCGTCCCATCTGTTCAGGATTTCTTTGTTGATCTGCGAAAGATCAAGGCCTTTATATTCAACAAATTTAGTACTCATTAAGTGTAATTTTATCGTAAATTAAAAAAGTTTACAAATATAGATTTTGAACAAAACAAAAACAAATAATTGTTAATCATGAGCCTCTGTTTATATCGAACTGTCAACTGTTTCAGCTATTTCGGCCGTTTTTTCACGGCTGTCGGCTGTGCCAAATGTTATCTCTTTCCTGATCCTCTTTCCGATGCCCATATTGTCCAATACAAAAAGCACATATCTGATATCCACACATACGCAGCGCTGCATCTTTTCGTCGTATTCGAAATCGGATGCCATTGCTTCCCAGTTGCCATCGAATGCCAGACCTATCAGTTGTCCCATGCCGTTGAGTACCGGACTGCCGCTGTTGCCTCCGGTGATATCGTTGTTAGTGATGAAGCATACCGGGATGTTGTTTTCTTTGGATATGTTATCAGTCAGTATATTACGCAATTCGTCGGGGATTGCATAGTCGGCATTGTTTGCTGCCTCATCGGCCTTCTCCACTATTCCTTTCAGGGTTGTCATCCAGCTATATGTCACACCATCGGCAGGCTTGTAGTCTTCAATGGTTCCGTAAGAGAGGCGCAGGGTGGAGTTGGCATCGGGATAAAACGGTGAGTCGCCCTCAATGGTACTGCTTATGATGTGTACCTGCCGGGGGACCTGTGTCAGACTGTCGTATTCGGTTATTATGCCGTCAATATCCTGATAATGCATTATAAGACGAAGCATGAGCACCGATAGTTCGTCCTTCATCAGTTTTTTACTAGTCTTGCGGCCTGACTCAGCAAACTGCAATGCTTTGGTTTTGTTGGTGAGCATCGACTTATCGAAAATATTTCCGATATACTCTTCTATGCTGTTGTGGTGTCTCTTCAACGCCTTGCTTAAATTGGGACGGAACTCTTCGTCTAAGTTCTCATAGAGATACTTTATGCACTGGGTAAAAACCTTACGTTCGACAGCAATATCATATTCGTCGAAAAATGCGTTTATGCTGTTGGTTAATTCCGATTTGTGGTATATTCCCTCCTCCTCGTCTATGTTCTCCCCGGTTATGTTGTTTGAAAAGTGCAGCAAGTCGAAAAAGATACCGGTGACTTCGCTGGGGTTGAACAACGCCTCGTGATAGATTGTCTGCGCCCTTTTAACCGGGGTTATTCTTTTTATCAAATCTTTGAGCCTCTGATCCGATTCGCTTATATTTTCAAATCCTTCCTGACTTTTGCAGTAGTCCATTGCATTGATATCGTGCGTGTTGCGTCGCTCTATCAGGTTGTTGTTGCTGATGTTCAAATTCTGTCCTATGGCATATTTCCAGTAATTGCTCGAATTGGAGTATTTTGTCGAATATTTAAGCTTCAGTGATTCGTTGCTATCCATTGCCTCTTTCCATATCGACTGGGCCATACCTCTTACTTTTGCAATAATGGGGTTTTCATACTCTTTCGCAAAGGCTATATCTTCGGATGTTGCAAACCGGTTGGTGGTTCCGGGGAATCCCATCACCATCGAAAAATCACCTTTTTTGATTGCATTACTGCTTATTTCGAGAAACTTCTCAGGTCGGTATGGTCTGTTCTCCTTCGAATAGGAGGCAGGATTATTGTCGGGCGAAGCATAAACCCTGAACACGCAGAAATCGCCGGTGTGACGTGGCCACATCCAGTTGTCGGTGTCGCCGCCAAACTTGCCGATGTGCGAAGGAGGTGCTGCCACCAACCGGACGTCGTTGAATCTCTGCTGCACAAACATCACAAACATCATGTTGTTGTAGAACGACTCTATACGGCAGCTGTGGTTGTCATCCAGGTTCAGCTCCTTTTGCATCCATATAGATATCTTATCGAGCTCTATACGGGTTTCCTCTTCCGAAAGATTTATCAATGTATCGGGCAGATACTCCGTCACGTCGTAGGCGTCTCTGATGATGGTAGCCGATAGACCGGGACAATGCAGTTCCGACCCGAAATCGGGTGCGGTGAAGCCGTTGTCGAGGTAGTTGTTGGCTAAGGTGCTTAGTGAAGCTATTGCATCGTATCCGCAGTGATGGTTGGTTATGAGCAAACCGTTGTTGCTGATTAAACTGGCCGAACAGTTTCCGTCGTTGAGCGACACAATGGCATCGTTAAGCGACGGTTTCGACTTGTCGAAAATCTCATCGCCGGCCAATTTCAAACCCTTCTCCTTCATCCTTTCGATGATTTTTTTATGAAGCATGTAGGGCAGCCACATACCTTCGTCGGCTCTGGCGGTTTGCAATGCCATGATGCAGAGCAACACAACAGTTATGGCTTTGTTCATAGTATAAGGTTTTTGGTTGTCAGCGGGTTAGGGTTGTGCTCACGCAGCGCATCTGTCCACCCATTGGAGGTGTCATCTTCGATACTCTGGCGGTGACTTTTTTCACGTATGGAAACTCATCGTACACTGCATCGATGATTCTCCTGGTAACGTGCTCGAGCAGATGGCTTTTGATGTTTATCTCGCGCCTTGTTATCTCATACACGCTCACATAGTTGAGTGCATCGGCAATGTTGTCACTATCGGCAGCCAGGGTGCAGTCGTACTCTATGCTGATGTTGACCGTAAAGTGGTTGCCTACTCTCTGCTCCTCTTCAAAGCAACCGTGAAATGCGTAAAACTGCATCTCTTCGAGGTCTATCCGTGCAATATATTTATTCTTCATGATTGATTTTTTGTGATTAAACAGATTTTTTTACCGTTATTTATGTCGATGACAAATTTAGCAGTTTTATTTGCTTAAGATTTAACACTTACAGCTAAAAAGAATTATTTTTGTAGTTTCTAAATAAAATATTTCGAAGCATGAGTACCGAAGAGAAAGATTTACTTAACGCTGACGCACCCAAGACCAATTTTATCCATCAGGAGATAGACAACGACCTGGCTCAAAATAAAAACCAGGGTAAAGTGGTTACCCGTTTCCCACCCGAACCCAACGGATACCTGCATATAGGACATGCCAAGTCGATATGCCTCAATTTTGGTCTGGCGCAATATTACAATGGTAAGTGTAATCTTCGTTTTGATGATACTAACCCGGTGAAGGAGGATGTTGAGTATGTTGACTCTATTATGGAAGATGTAAAATGGCTTGGATTCCAGTGGGATGGCGAGGTCCGGTATGCATCAGACTACTTTCAGCAACTCTTCGACTGGGCTGTGAAACTCATTAAGGATGGCAAGGCTTATGTGGATCATCAGAGTGCCGAGACCATTGCTTTGCAAAAGGGAACACCCACACAGGCGGGCCAGCACAGCCCTTACCGCAACCGTTCGGTGGAGGAGAATCTCGACCTCTTTATGCGCATGAAAAACGGCGAGTTCAAAGAGGGCGAATGTGTGCTTCGTGCCAAGATTGATATGGCTTCGCCAAATATGCACATGCGCGATCCGCTGATGTACCGCATCCTGCACCGCGAACATCACCGCACCGGCAACGAGTGGTGCATTTATCCGATGTACGACTATGCCCACGGTGAAAGCGATTTTATTGAAGGAATTACCCACTCGATATGTACCCTCGAATTTGTGGTACACCGTCCGCTCTACAACTGGTTTCTCGATAATATACTTGAAGGAGGGCCTGTTCCTGAGGTTAGAACAAGGCAGATCGAATTTGCACGTCTCAACCTAAACTACACAGTGATGAGTAAGCGCAAGTTGCTGCAGTTGGTGCAGGAGGGTATTGTGGCCGGATGGGACGATCCGCGAATGCCCACGGTTAGCGGTCTGCGCCGTCGTGGTTATACTCCTCAGAGCATCCGCACCTTTGCCGAGAAGGTGGGTATTGCCAAGCGCGACAACGTTATTGATGTGGCACTGTTGGAGTTCTGTGTTCGTGAAGATCTGAATAGTTGCGCTCCACGCGTTTATGCAGTGCTCGATCCGGTTAAGGTGGTCGTTACCAACTACCCCGAGGGTGAGGTAGAGATGATGGAAGCTGTGAACAACCCCGAGGATGAGAGCATGGGAAGCCGTACTCTGCCATTCAGCCGCGAATTATATATTGAGCGTGACGACTTTATGGAGAATCCGCCAAAGAAATATTTCCGTCTTGCACCGGGACAAGAGGTGAGGCTGAAAAATGCTTATATTGTTAAGTGCGAAGGAGTTGTGAAGAACGATAATGGTGATATCACCGAGATCCACGTCACCTACGACCCATCGTCGCGCAGTGGACTCGAGGGCAGCGAGCGCAAAGTTAAGGGTACGCTCCACTGGGTGTCGGCTCAGCACTGTTTCGACGCCGAAGTGCGTGTTTACGACCGCCTGTTCAGCGACCCTGAACCCGACGGACACGAAGACCGGGACTTCAAGGAGTTCCTCAATCCCGATTCGTTGCGTGTTATCCCAAATGCCAAGATGGAGCCGTCGCTCAAAAATGCTGCCGTACTCGACAAATTCCAGTTCCAGCGTCTGGGCTATTTCTGTGTCGATAAGGATAGCACGCCCGAAAAGATGATATTCAACAAAACCGTGGGTCTGAAAGACAGCTGGTCTAAAGAGACGAAATAAGACGGTATGTTGCTGAAATAGAGATTAATGAAAAGGCCTTCTGCAAAATACAGAGGGCTTTTTTTCTGACTCCGGGTGCATAGAAGAGAGAGCACTTTGTTTTTTTGTCACCTGTACTTGTCCTGTATCCACGAGATTAGCACAAATTTACATGAAATGCATTATCTGCATTATCTGCATTATCTGCGCTATCTGCGGGAAATATTTTGTTTTCAACTGTTTCCCGCTGATTGCGCTTACTTTCGCTGATTATAGTGGTCTGTCGTCTGGCTCGTTCCATGATAACGTGGATTGGCACGAATTTATACGAAATGAGTATCTGCAATATCTGCGATATCCACGGGAGATATTTTGTTTTCAGCTGTTTCCCGCTGATTCCGCTGATTTTCGCTGATTATAGTATTCTCCCGTCTGGCTCGTTCCATAATAACGTGGATTAGCAAGAATTTACACGAAATGCGATATCTGCGATATCCCCGGGATCTGCGGGAGATATTTTGTTTTCAGTCGTTTCCCGCTGATTGCGCTGATTTTCGCAGATTATATTAGTCAACTGTCTGACTCGTTCTATGATAACGTGGATTAGCGCGAATTTATACGAAATGAGTATCTGCGATATCCGCGGGATCTGCGGGATATATTTTGTTTTCAGTCGTCTCCCGCTGATTTCGCTGATTTTCGCCGATTATAGTGGTCGGCTGTCTGACTCATTCCATGATAATGGAATTAGCAAGAATATACACGAAATGAGTATCTGCGCTATCTGCGGGAAATATTTTGTTTTCAGACGTCTCCAGTGATTATTTAACCGGAAATGGCGCAAAGATTCTACGCTGAGAACGCAAAGGCATGATTCAAATAATTTTACCATTAAGAGAGTTTAATCAATTCCCCGCAGAGGATATATCATCTGTAACCGTATGCAAGCGCAGCGCAGCTTATGGATAAAGACAGTACAGCATGTCAAACCCCGCATGGGGTGGGATTATGGGTTAATTGACAATTGAAAGTTGAGAGTGGAAAGTTGAAAGAGAGTCAGGCTTTAGCCCCGACATCCCTTCCGGGTTTCATCCCTGCTTTTCCGTGTCATTCGCGTCATCCGTGTCATCCGTGTGTAATCCCCAAAACCTTATAAAACACAAAAATCCCCGGCATGGATTCATACCGGGGATTC
>JBDHYT010000037.1:0-12477 GCA_039811485.1 Marinilabiliaceae bacterium
CTCCAATTTGATATTACTCAATGAGTTGGGCTTGCTCGATAAATCCCGTATCATTGCTACCGACATCAGTCAGAAGATGATTGCCAATGCACAGGCAGGAGTCTATTCGCTCAATTTCAATAAGGGCTATATCGATAATTTCAATAAGGTACTCAATAAAGACGGAGACAAGGTAGAGTTCGGTAAGTATTTCGATATAAATGAAGCGGCTGATACAATGACGGTAAAAAGCATTATTAAGTCGAAAGCCCAATTTATGCGGCATAACTTAGTGAGTGGCGTCTCTCCGTTTGCTTATAAGGTCGATCTTCTGTTTTGTCGTAACGTGCTGATATATTTCAACACAGCACTTCAGACCAAAGTTGTGCAATCATTCTACGATCAGATGCACAAAGGTGGAAATCTTGTACTTGGCAACCATGAGGCCGTTCCTGGTTACTTTAAGGCAAAATTCACCAAGAATAATGCCGCATATACAAAAACCAATTCGTTTCACTTCTTATCGGAAAGCCTATGTTTGTAAGCATTTCCGACTCCAAGGAGTTTGCCCAGTTGCTTAGCAGCAAGTCGGGTATTGATTTCAGCCAGTTTAGCGTCCCTTTTTTCAGGCGTCGGCTCAGTTTTGTCTGCGAGTCGTTAAATATCAAGCGCAAGCAGCAGTTTATCGAGGCAGTGGAACAACCTCAGCAGTGTGAGAACATTCTGTTTCAAATGGCAGTGCCTGTGTCGGAGATGTTTCGCGATCCTGGTTTTTGGCGTACTATGCGCACCATAATAGCCCAAAAAAACAGTGGTGACAGGTTGCGGGTTTGGTTTCCGGATGCAACAAGTTGTGATGAGCTTTACAGCTTCATTATTATGGCCGAGCAGATGGGAATACGGAAGGTAATAGATATTTATGTGCAATATCCCAACAGGCTCGTGGTTGATGATATCAAAAGGGGTGTGTTGCCGGCAAAGAGCATCAAAACCAATCTGTCGAATTTTGAACGGTTGGAGACAAAAGATAGCTTTGAGTCGTTCTTTTGTGATACCGAAAAAGATTATATCCTCAAACCACATCTGCTTGACAACATCGTGTTTATCGAGGAGTGGTTTGTCAATTTCCAGCCCGAAGGCTTGTTCGATATAATATTCTTCCGTAACTCGGGTCTCACTCTTAACAAGAGTTTTCAGGAGCAGTGCAACATCATTTTGGTTGATAAACTTGCTGTTGGAGGATTTCTAACAATCGGAATAAAGGAGAATCTCTCCGAAAATGTGTTGGAATGCGTTAAGTGTATCAATACCGAAGAGCGTATATTTGAGAAACCATTAGTTTAATAAATCTACTTAGAGATGCAAGGCTATTACAAGGCTATAGTTATTGGAGGTTCGGCAGGAAGTTTCTCGGTAGTGTCCAAAATTCTTTCGCGCTTAAATCCTGAAATCAACATCCCCATAATTCTGTGCCTCCACCGTTTGAAACATGTGAGGTCGGGCTTGGTGGAGAGTCTTAACTTTAAATCGCAGATACCCGTAGTGGAACCATGTGATAAAGATAGGATAGAGCCGGGTAAGGTCTATCTTGCCCCGTCCAATTACCATCTGTTTGTGGAGTTCGACAATACCTTTTCGCTATCGGTCGAAGATGTGAATAACCATAGCCGGCCATCAATCGACTACACGCTTAGCAGTGCAGCATCGGCCTTTCGTGAGAAACTTGTTGGAATCATTCTTACAGGTGCTAATAAGGATGGAGCCAAAGGACTTAAGGACATTGCTGATAGAAAGGGGTTTACAATAGTACAGGATCCGGCCACATGCGATATCGATACCATGCCAAAGTCGGCAATGAAGATAATGGAGCCCGACAAAATTATGACCCCCGACCAGATTATCAGTTTTATTAATGAAAATGTGTAATTTTACAAAATAATTTACGCCGCAATGCTGAAAACTATTAAGACAAGATACCTGCTTTTGGGGCTTATGCTGCTCAATGTATTTGCTTTTATTTTGTGGCAGGTTTCGCAGACCGACAGGAATACCGGACTTTTCAATAGTGTCAATTTCTTTTTGTTTGGTCTGTTTCTTGTATTCTTTTGGTTTTTTCTGCAATCTATACTATCTCAACGTCAGGAACTTAGTAATACCATTGAGCGTCTGAACGAGGAAAATGTTTTGTTGCGCGACGATATAAAAGTGCTTAAGGAGGAGCTGGACCAATATAGGGCACCCAAAGTTAGTGCAATGCTCAATAGCAAAAGTGCCGAAAGACTTGTGGCTTTGATAGGTCAGCTTAAACAGGACTCCTCCGACTCAAGAGGTGCTTTGTACTATATTCTTGCTGCAATTGCACGTGAATATCCAATCTGCTGTGGGTTAGTATTGGCAAAAAAGAAACATTCTGACGAATTTTGCGTAGAAGGTAAATATGCTTTGGACGAATCGTACGTTATAGATGCAGCTTCTGTTATCCAGGGGCTCGACAGTCAGGTTCTGACCGAAGGTGATGCCATAGCGCATATCGGTGTCCCGGCTGATTATATAAAAGCTGCATCAGGACTTGGAGGTTCCGACAAGGTTAATATCTACCTGCTGCCGCTGATTGTTGATGGCACAGTGGTAGGTGTTGTCGAAATTGCATCATTCAGCAACCTGCCTGTTGTTGCTGTGTGGAATAGTATCAAGGATGAAATTTCATCTCTACTTTCAACTTAAAGTTATTGTTATGTTTAAACTTGGGCGCAACAAATATCGTTATTTTTCACTACGGGTCTTTAGTGAGTACCAATGGTATGTCATTATCACCGCATTGTTGCTGCTTCTGATGATAGGATGGAGTGCCGTAGCTGCTATCCTAAATGTGCCTTTTAGTTTTAGGTCTATAGCATTGGCTCACAGCCATTTCTTTACCTGGATATTCGATTTGGCCATATTGCTGATGCCCGTTCCATTTATCCTCTTCATCGGTTATAAAAGAACTACGGCTGCCGAGCTCAAAAACAAAATTGATGCGTTGCAGAAAGAGGTGGAGCGAAGTATTGTACTTGCACAGAAAATTGGCGTGGGCAATACCGATGTTGAAATTGGAGGCAACGGCTCTCTGCTTCATAAAACACTTTTTGAGTTGGGCGACAACCTTAAGAATACCCGGCAGAAGGAGGAGGAACTTAACTGGATTGCCACCGGAAAAGATAAGGTGTCGGATGTGATGCGTATGCACAATAGGATTGAAGATTTAGCCTACGGAACCATAAGGAGTGTGGCCGACTACTATTCGGCAGCCCAGGCAGCCTTCTTTATGCTTAACGACGGATTACTCAGCTGTGTGGCTCTACATGCCTACGGACGTCAGCGATACGAGTATAATACCATTCCCATTGGCAAAGGTCTTATTGGTGAAGCAGCATACGAGCGACAGTTGATTTATCGTACCGAAATACCGGCCGACTATTTTTCCATTCAGTCGGGTATCATTGGAGACCAGACACCGCGTAGTCTGCTTATCATTCCTCTTTTGCAAGAGGATGAGGTTCAGGGGGTTATTGAAATTGGTTTTTTTGACGAATCGCTGCCCAACTCCTATCTTGCCTTGGCTGAAGAGCTTAGTGCTGTGGTGGGACGAACCATTTACAACCTTAAAATAAACGCACGTACCGAACTGCTGCTCAAGGAGTCACAGCAGATGACCGGTACTTTAAGGGCTAACGAGGATTTGTTGCGTCGTAATGCCGAAGAGATGATGATTGCTCAGGAAGAGCTTGAGAGCAGTAACCAAAAGCTTGCCCTTCAGATTCAGGAGGTTGAGCACGGCCAAAAGCGATTGCAGGCACTTCTTACCAATGCGTCGGAGTTTATATCAATCTACAACGAGCACCGTGAGCTTGTGTTCGAAAGCCCTTCGGTGAAACGTATCCTTGGATACGATAGCATCGACGGAGTTAGTGGTATGGACTTTGAACTCCTTACACCGCGTGGTTTCAAAACCATCAACTCTCTGTTTGACTATCTGCTGGCTACCCCTGGGGGTGAACAGACAGCGCAATACACCTATCTGAAGAAGAATGGAAGTAAAATATTCCTTGAGACACAGGGGAAAAACCTGTTGCACGACCCGGCTATCCGCGGCTTAATATTTAATACCCAAGACATTACAGAACGTAAGCGTGCCGAGAAGGAGGAGAGGATGAAAAGCCGGATGCAGTCGCTATCGGAAAATTCGCCCGATATGATCATCAGGATGAATCCTTTTGGTAAGATGGTTTACGTAAATCCCGCTGCTGCCGAGTTTATGGGACTTGGTGAGGCATCGCAGGTTAAACATCGTATTTCGGATCTCGATATAGATCAAAATTTCATCGAGTTTGTCAAATCTACCCTTAAGAGTATAAAAGCCAACCAGCAGCATGTTATTGCCGAACTCGAAGTAGAGAAGGACGACCGTACAAATGTGGTTGAGATTAAGGCAATTCCCGAACTTGGCGATGAAGATGAGTTGGAATCGGTACTATTTGTTGTTCACGATGTTACCGAGATTAAACGAATCGAACAGGAGGTAAAGGAGAAAAATAAGAAGATATCCGACAGTATCAACTATGCACAGCGAATTCAGACGGCAATCCTTCCGGATACGGGTCTGCTTCAGCAGTATTTCCCGCGCTCGTTTGTGTTCTACCGTCCCAAAGATGTGGTGAGTGGCGACTTCCCGTGGTTTTTCCACCATGGTGGCGTCTATTATGTTGCTGCCGTTGACTGTACCGGACACGGTGTTCCGGGGGCACTGCTATCGTTTATTGGTTACTTCCTGCTCAACAATATTGTTAATGCCGGTCGTGAACTCAATAGCGCGCAAATTCTCGACGAGCTGCATGCGGCAGTGCGCTCAACATTGAGGCAGGACAAGGAGGGAGCTAATGGACGCGATGGTATGGATCTTGCATTGTGTAAGATTGATACTGTAAATCGCGAGCTTCAGTTTGCCGGAGCACACAGGCCTCTCTATTTTGTGCGCGACGGAGTGCTTACCGAGTATAAAGGAAGCAGAAAAGGTATTGGCGGTATTCCGCTTGCCAAAAAGCCTGAGAATGATTTTGAGCTTAACACAATCGAATATCAACCCGGCGACCGGCTGTTTATATTTTCAGATGGTCTGCCCGACCAGCTTGGTGGCGACGAAAAACGGAAATACCAGGCCAAACGTATCCGCGAAGCACTCGAAAGCGAGAATCAACCTACTATGCAGGGACTTGCACGTCATTTTATGCAGGATTTTTACGACTGGATGGGAGAAGAAAAACAGGTTGATGACGTTTTGTTGATAGGAATTGAATTGTAATCAGTATATTTACAACTTAAAGTGATAGTGAATCATGGTTAAAATTAAAGAAGGACAGGGATTTTTGGAGTTTGCATATCAGTTATACCAGACGATGCAGAACAATGAAATTAATTTGGTGTATGAAGGTGTTGTAACTCAAGAGATTACAAAAACCTTTACTGCCATGACCGAGAAGAATCTTGCTAAAAACGAGGAGTCGAATCAGGTACAGCGAAAAGTGTTCAATGTGATGGTTGAGTGTTTGCAGAATATCAGCAAACATGCAGACTCTATTGAAGAGGCAGAGGAGAAAAGAGGAATCGTGATGGTGAGCCATGGCGAGGATTGCTACAACATTATCACAGGTAATGTTATTAAGAACGAGAAAGTTGCAGGCTTGCGTAAGTCGCTGGAGCATGTTAACAGCCTCGACAAGGAGGGACTTTCCAATCTTTATAAACAGCAGATGAAAGAGGGACGTATCTCAGATAAAGGTGGTGCAGGTCTTGGATTTATCGATATTGCCAAAAAAACAGGTAATAAAATTGAATACCAGTTCAAGGAACTCAATTCAGAGGTGAGCTTTTTTATCATTACAACAACAATTGACAGGAACTAAAAAAATAATTAGCTTAAGATATGGAAGTTATTAAAATTAAGGGAACCGACGATACTCCCAGCGTTATTTTAGACAAGGCTCAGAATCTTTTTGAAATTTCAGGACGTTCTCTGCCAGAGGATGTTAGCATGTTTTATGAGTCAATTCTTAATTGGATCGACCAGTATGCTGAGGCTCCCAACGCCGAGTCGGTTTTCAACTTCAAACTTGAATATTTCAATACCGCTTCGTCTAAGGTAATCCTAGATATAATGCTTAAACTTGAGGAGATTCACGAGGCTGGCAATAAGGTTATTGTTAAATGGCACCATCGCGACGATGAGGAAGATATGCTTGAGGCAGGCGAAGAGTATGCCGATATTGTAGCTATTCCTTTTGAATATGTAGTATATTGATTTTTTTTGATCCTTTGGGATATAGATTAAGGTATGAGTGAAGAAATTCTAAAAGCATTGATGCAGCTGTTTGGCCTTATAGCCAAGCAGGACGGTGGCGCCGAATCGAACGAAACCGAATATGTGAGGAACTTCCTGAAACAACAGCTTTCGAATGATGCTGTGGAGGAGTATTTCGAGCTTTTTCTTCACCATACCTCCGAGAATAAGGCCTCGGGTAAGGGTGATGACGACGGAAAGGTTCAGCTCACCTCAATGAAGGATTCTGTAAAGATTCTCGGTATTTGCAAAAAAATCAATAAACAGCTGAATCGCGAGCAGAAGGTGGTTGTGCTGGTGCGGCTCTACGAACTGGTGGGTGCCGACTCCAAATTCACCGACCAGCGAATGGCCATCATCAATACTGTGGCCGACGTGTTTAAACTCGATCGTCGCGAAGTAGAGGCTATTGAGGCCTTTACTGTGCAGCGCGATGTTGCAAACGTCGATCTTCCCGATATCCTTGTTGTCAACGACCAGACGCTTGAGAGGCAGCAGGGTCTGCACCTCAAATCGGGCAAGCTCGATGGTGCCATCTTCATCCTGAGGGTGAAGAGTGCAAATCTCTATTTTATCCGATATCTCGGTAATCAGGATATCTTCCTCAACGGACTGTTGGTTAACCCATCGCGGATATATCTTTTCTCAAAGGGCAGTTTTGTTAAGCTGCCCGTGGGGAAGCCTCTCTACTATACCGACGTGGTGGCTCAATATATGAGCGACGAGTCGGTGCAGCGCATCTCCTTTGAAGTCAATAACCTATGGTTTAAATTCAAGTCGGGTGGCATTGGTCTGCGCAACGTAAATATTGCCGAAGAGCAAGGTAAGCTAATCGGTATCATGGGAGCCAGCGGAGCAGGTAAGACTACTCTTCTGAATGTGTTGTGTGGCAACGAAACCCCATCCGAAGGCGAGGTGCTAATCAACAATGTCAATCTCCATAAAAACAAGGAGCTTCTCGAAGGGGTAATCGGATATATTCCACAGGACGACCTTCTGATAGAGGAGCTTACAGTGTTCCAGAATCTTTACTACAATGCCAAGTTGTGTTTTAAAGATAAGAGTGAAGAGGAGATTACCGAGCTGGTAAACAATACTTTAAGCAATCTTGGGTTATACGAACGCAAGGATCTTAAAGTTGGTTCGCCACTCAACAAAATGATTAGTGGAGGACAGCGCAAACGACTGAATATTGCTCTTGAGCTTATTCGGGAGCCCGGCATACTGTTTGTTGACGAACCTACTTCCGGTCTTTCGTCGCGCGACTCCGAAAACGTGATGAACCTGCTCCGCGAGCTCTCGCTCAAAGGCAAGCTTATCTTTGTGGTTATTCACCAGCCATCGTCCGACATCTACAAGATGTTCGATAAGATGTTTATTCTCGATACCGGCGGCTATCCCGTATATTACGGCAACCCGGGCGAATCGCTTATCTATTTCAAAAAACTTGATGCACAGATTAATTCCGAAGTGGGAGAGTGCCCAACTTGTGGTAACTTAAATCCGGAATTGATATTCAACATCATGGATGCCAATGTGATAGATGAGTATGGTAACTACACCAACAAGCGGAAGGTTAAGCCCGACGAGTGGAATGGACACTATAAAGAGAATATCACCATCCCATCGGTAGAGACAGTTAAGGCCCAGCCTCCCAAGTCGCTCATCATTCCAGGCTGGTTTAAGCAGTTCAGCATATATGTTACCCGCGATCTCCTTGCAAAAATTGCCAACACTCAGTATATAATGCTGAATATTCTGGAGGCACCGCTTCTGGGCTTTATTCTTGCCTATCTTATCTACTACATTGTAGAGCCTAACTCCGACATCTATATTTTCCGCGAAAACGAGAATATACCCATCTATATCTTTATGGGTATAATAGTATCGCTCTTTTTTGGACTGATTGTGTCGGCCGAAGAGATTTTCAAGGATGCAAAAATATTGAAACGTGAAGCCTTCCTTAACCTGAGCCGCTCAGGTTATCTGGTCTCCAAACTTGTTATTCTGATGCTTCTTTCGGCCATTCAGATGGGCTTGTTTGTACTGGTCGGCAACACTGTTATCGAGCTTAAAGGGATGAACTTCGAGTTTTGGTTTGCACTATTCTCGGTTTCGGTATTTGCCAATGTGCTTGGTCTTATCATCTCCTCGTCGTTCAACTCTATCGTTACCATCTATATCATCATTCCATTGCTGATGATTCCGCAGATGGTGCTTGGTGGCGCCATGTTTACATTCGATAAGCTCAACAAAGATTTTACCTCGGTGGACAAGGTTCCGTTTATAGCCGAGTTTATGCCTTCGCGATATGTTTATGAAGGTTTGATGGTGGCTCAGTATCAGCATAATAACTTTAAACGTATTCTTTTCGATACCGAAATGGAGGAGAGCAAAGCCGACTTTAAGCAGGTTTACTATCTTCCTGAATTGACCACTGTACTCGATCGCACTTTTACTGCATTTAACGAGAACCGTAAAGATAGCCAGTTTGCTGCCGATTTGGATTTGCTCAAAAATGAGCTCGGCAAAGAGACAAAGCGTCAGCCGGCAATTACTTTTGAGGCTCTCGACAGGCTCACTGCAACAGGTTTTGATGCACAAGTATATGCCGACACTAAGGACTATTTGTCAGAGCTCAATAGTGCCTATGGCAGCCAGTTCTATCTGGCCAACCAGAAGCGTGAAAATATTATCAACCACTTTACCTCTACCGATGCAGCCCAGTTTAACCATATAAAGGATGCCTATTTCAACGAGAGCATCTCGGATCTGGTGCGCAAAGTGTTTGAGAAAAATAAGATGCTACGCGATGGTAACCAGCTGATTCAGATTGTTGATCCAATCTATCAGATGCCTGAGCCTGAAGGATTCCTATCCTTCCGTACCCATTTCTTCGCTCCCAAAAAATATTTTGCAGGAGTATATTGGGATACTCTTTGGTTCAATATTACCATGGTGTGGATTCTAACCATAATGCTCTATGTAATACTGTATTACGATGTGCTTAGAAAAATATTTGAAGCAATGGGTGAAATAAAGTTGTTTAAAAAGTAACTTTTTGTTCACAATAGCTGTATAACTGAAAGAATAATGTTCAAATTGTAAATACTATGTTTAAGAAAGTGTTATATGGAGTGGCCGTGTTGGCTGCTATTAATCTTATGACCGGTTGCAACGGTTGCAGCGGTAAAAAGAGTGATGTACTTGAAGTACCCGACAGTATTGTTACAGATGCGCCCCTTCAACTATCGGAAGAGGTAATTAACGACGTGATTCAGAATATCTCGTCACCTGTTGAGATGGCTAACCTTATTAAGTTGACCGGTGTCGATTTTTCGCAGAAAATTCTTAACCCGACCGACAATGCCAAAAAGTACGACTCCAGTTTCAAGCGTGCTCTTAATCTAGGTGTTTACAGTGCCGACCTTGGTTATATCAACACCTTTAATAAAAATACTATTGTTGTGTCTTACCTTCTTTCGGTGAAAGAGCTTGCCGAAGGTATTAAAGTTGGCCAGTTCCTCGATTTCAATACATTGAAGCGCATGGCAACCAACAATACCAACCTCGACTCACTCAAAGAGCTGTCGGTTGGCAGCTTCAATAAAATGGACAGCTACCTTCGTGAGCAGAAACGTAGCAACGTAAGTACTGCCATCGTTACAGGTGCCTGGATTGAAGGTATGTACATTACCTGTAATGTGATTGAGCAATCGAACAACAAAGAGCTTATCAACCGCCTTGGTGAGCAGAAAGATATTGTTAATATTCTTCTGATTATTCTCAATAACTTCAGTCAGGCCGATCCTAATTTTGCAGCTTTGGTTAAGCAGATGGAGGGAGTACAAGAGGCATATAAAGATGTGAGAATTACCACCGAATTTGGCGAGCCCAAAAGAATCGAAAAGGATGGAACCCTTATTATCGTTCAAGACGAGATTAGCCACGTGGAAATTACTCCCGAGCAGATTAAGAATATAATTTCTCAAATCAAAAAGGTTCGCGACTTTATCGTATCGTGATTCTTTATTTGATAAATAGTTATATTTTTGTGTGTTCTCATTAGTAATTAAAAAATTATAGAATGAAAAATATTGTATTATCACTTGTTCTCCTTTTCACGGTGGCTATGTTTTCCTCATCGGCACAGTGTGGCGAAGAGTTGCTTAAAACTGCTCTTAAGGAGATGGGTAACAGCCAGTATATAAAGGATTTTGAGATTAATCTCCTTAAAGACAAGAAGGATGTAAAAACCGGATATGTTAAATTTTCGGTGGTTCTTAACAGCCGTAGCCACTACCAGTTCAATGTGGTGAATGGGGCTAATAATGTGGATCAGATTGTGATGCAGCTATATGATGGTGACAAGATGATAGTAAGCAACTTCGAAGGTGGAAAACTCTACTCTTCCTTTCAGTTTGTTTGCCGCACTACCAAAATCTATACTCTCCAATTCTTTTTCAAGAATGGCGACGAAGGTTGTGCACGTAGCGTGCTCTCGCTGGTGAAACAGTACACCGAAGCTGAAATGAAATAAAAAATGCCCGAAAGGGCATTTTTTTTTCTATTGGCCAACGGTAAATACCGTTTGGCCTTTTTAGTTTATCACCATCTCTATTGATGTGTGGTTGTTCAGGTAGGTGAATAGGTCATTGTCTAAATCTACCTTTACTGTGCGAGATAGCAGGGTTACGTTCGACTTCTCGTCATTGTCAATAATCTTAAACTTCATCAATACTCTGCCTCCCTGTCGTCCCATAGTCATTGCTGAAAGTTCGGTTATCAGCTCATAGGTTACCGCCATAAGTGGTATGTTTAATGTTATTGAGTTAACCATCTTCTCGCGAGCTTCCGATAAAAATGAGATGTGTCCCACCTTCGGTTTAAGTGCGTCCTGCCTGAAACGGTCAGGCTCTATTCTTCCTTTTATCATCAGGAATAGTCCCTTTTCGAGGAATCCTGAATACTCCACATAGTCTTTCCCGAAGAATGGAAACTCATACGATCCGCTGTAGTCCTCCACCATCAAAATCCCAAACGGCTCATTCTTCTTGGTCATACCTTTTCTGATATTGGTAACCATTCCTCCGCAGGTGAAATCCTTGGGTGCCTGAAACTCGTTGTCGTTAAGCGATTTAAGTGTGGTGTTGGTGAATTTGGTCAGCTCCAGTTTGTACTCGTCGAGTGGGTGTGCCGAAAGATATATGCCTATATACTCCTTTTCGCGATTTAGCTTCTGAAGTGTAGAGAATGGCTCACAATGCGGGATATCGGGCTTTTTAATGTCGATTCCAGAGCCTCCCATTCCTCCGAATAGGGTGTTTTGCGAAGAGTTTTTATCGTTCTGAAACCGGTTTCCATACCTTATAAGATGCTCAATAAACGAGGTTTCGTCGGTAGCAGTATAGCCTGCAAAGAACTGAGCCCTGTGCATCGTCGATAGCGAGTCGAATGCTCCTGCATTGGCCAGTGCCTCAATATTCTTTTTGTTGACGGTGGTCAGGTTGAGCCTCTCCACAAAATCAAAGATATCCCTGTATGGTCCGTTCTTCTGCCTCTCTGCAATAATTGCATCAACGGCTCCTTCGCCCACTCCTTTGATGCCGGCCATTCCAAAGCGTATAGCACCCGATTTGTTCACCGTAAATTTACGATAACTCTCGTTTACATCAGGACCTAATACTTTTAGGCCGGTGCTTTGACACTCCTCCATGAATATGGATATCTTGGTGATATCCGATAAGTTGCGGCTTAACACACCCGACATAAACTCGGCCGGATAGTGAGCCTTTAGATATCCTGTCTGATAGGCCACATAGGCGTAGCATACCGAGTGCGATTTGTTGAATGCGTATGATGCGAATGCCTCCCAGTCTTTCCAAATCTTATCTATCAGATTGTCGGCGTTTTTTCCGCTAACCACCTTAGTGAATTCTTCGTTTGCCAAACAGCCGTCGTGGAATTTCAGTTTGAGTTTATCCATGACTTCTATCTGTTTCTTACCCATTGCCTTACGCAGTGTGTCGGAGTCGCCCCGGGTGAATCCGCCCAATGCACGACTCTGGAGCATCACCTGCTCCTGATATACCGTAATACCGTAGGTGTCTTTCAGATAGGGC